>NZ_MWQI01000002.1:300000-436680 GCF_002210345.1 Fibrobacter sp. UWB4
GAGGACAAAAGCCTTAAATACATCTTCAAGCCTGTCACACGAAGCAAAAACATTATTCAACGATTCCCTAATATCTTCACGAACCGCAAGGACTCCGCTAGACCCGTCAACCAGATTAAAATAGAACAGCGACGAATAGTCTTCCGAAAGGATGTCAATGATTTCAAGGTTCTGCTTCAGGTTGGACTGAATTTCCATCTGCTTCTTGATTTCTTCATCAACACTGTGCAAGCCAAAAACAATGCCCTTAAGATTGCCGATTTCATCCTTGTCGGCAATAATCTTCATCTGGTAATAGACGTCCTTGCCATCAAGCTTGATTCTAAAATTGACATGGACCACGGATTCATCCTTCAACGTCGAAACAAGGCGATCACGGCTAGTCTGTTCACGGAACTGGAGCTTATCGGAATCACAGACAAGATATTTAAGCAGCAAGTCCATTCTCTTTGCAAAACTCTTTTCCGAAGACCACCCAGGAATAGACTTTAAAAGGATGGAACTTGCACGGTAAGTCACCACAAAATCTGTCGAAGCGTCATCACCAAGCGTTACGTAGTTCACAAAGTCAAAATCCGAAGCAAGAGATTCAATCACCCTATTGTTGCGATCCATTTCCTGACGCTGGGCAATCGCCTTATTGACCTCGGAATCAATATTTTCAACGGCCACAATCACATGATTTTCATCTTTACTGGACTTAATAGCCTTCATCCTATAGAACTGAGGAACACCGTCAATAACAAGCCTGTATTCGACAGCTGCACTAGCGCTTTCTTCAAGACGCTTGAGGAAAGCTCCCTTTTCCATAAAATGCATGACGACTTCAAGATCGTCCTCGTAAAGGTTATGCCGCAAGCTCGCGATGGACTCAAAGAAGAAATCCCGCCCATTCACCTCTTCGTGCAACTTGCTCATAAGCGTATCGGCATGGAACGTATCAAACGTATCATCCAGGACGTTCACATAGAAAATGCACTCGTAAGTTCCACTCAAGGCATCGGCAATTTCGGAATACTCATTCTTCTCGGCTTCTGCCATCCGGCGGGCATTCCACACCATGCGCAACAGGTACAACAGGATAACAAGCAACTCAATTGCAGAAATCCCTATATAGAACCTGCGAATTTTATCAACGCGGGCAAAAGCAATATTTTCATTGACATACAGAATCTGGGACCAGCAACCACCGAAAAGCGGTAACGCCACCAAAAGTTTCGCTTCATCCGAAGATTCCTCTCCGTATGCCATATGGGCCGCCCCGCCCTTAATTACCGCTGCCGCCCACTCGTCAAGCGAATACCCGCTCTTCGGCTTGAGCGTCCTAACAAAATCATTGAAATTCTTCCACTTTCCCGTTTTTTCGACAACAAAGGATCCATCGCGACGATCCACTACAATCAGAGATGTTTTCCCCTTAAACGCATTGGTGGCAACATAGTTATACAACGACTTGATTTCAGAGACAGCGGAAAGCATGGCCACCACCTGCCCCCTACGACGGACAGGCACAAGCTGTTCAAACACGATATTTTCGGAATGAACCACATCGCGGCCAACCTTAGAGACATACGGCTTGGGTGATACAATTTTTTTATAGTTCTCTATATAAGAGGAATCGAAAACAACCGCATGGTCTGCAATAATATGGCCATCGGGTAAATAAAGACGGGCGGCTGACACTAACGGTCCGATACGCGAACCACGAACCAAGCGCACCATGTTTTCCGATAGCAGGTTTTCTTCCATCCCCACCACAGTCGAAATGTTAGACAGAGCACTTAAAAGCGAACGGCCCAAAAAGCCCATCTTGGCTTCAGAAGCATAAGCGACTTCATCCAGGGAATCCCAGCTATCATCAATTGCTTTTCTGTTTATGTACAAAAAAGAGACATTCGTTACAATAAACAAAAACGCAACCAAAAGCAGCGATACGATTAAATTTCGTTTAAAAAAATGATCATTCATAAGTTTTTTGTAACATTTCAGGATATATTATACATTTTACAACGCAAAACTGAGGGGAAATTCTCAAAAAAATACAGCATTAGCCATTTTTTTTGCTAAAACGTGTTTTTTTTCACAAAAAGATGTTCGTAAGAAATCAAATCTTTATACATTGACGATATGAAAATATTAACGAAATTATTTCTCTTCCTGGCATTTTTAACCGCATTTTCACTTGCCGACACAACAGCCGTTGTCGCTCCGGTAAAAAAAGATTCCACAAAAGCTGAAATCTCCGCGCCCAAGAAACAGGCGGTCTGGATCAAGCTCGAAGGCGACGTTGACCCCGCCATGTACGAATTCTGTGCGCGAGCCATCGGCGAAGCCATCGAGAAGAAGCCCGACTACATAGTCTTTGAAATCAACACGTTCGGCGGTCGACTCGATGCAGCCTTCGACCTCGTCGATACCATCATGGCGGTCAAGGGTCCCGAAACAATCGCCCTCGTGAAAAAGAAGGCCATCAGCGCAGGCAGCCTCATCGCCCTTGCCTGCAAAAAGCTCTACATGCTCGAAGCGACAACGATTGGCGACTGCGCCCCGATTGTCCAAGGTGGCGACGGCACTCCGCAAATCGTAGGCGAAAAAATCCAGTCTCCGCTCCGCGCCAAGTTCCGAAACCTCGCCCAGCGCAACGGTTACCCAGAACTGTTGGCCTCCTCGTTTGTAACGCCAGAACTAGAGGTTCTCGAACTCACCGCCAAGCTCGACAAAGGCAAAGCGACCGAACGCGACACGACGCTTATTATCGAAGGCAAGAAATTCGCCGTACTCGACAGTAACGAAAAGAAATTCTGGGGTTCGCCCAAGATTCTCGTGAAGGAAGGCGAACTTTTGACCATGACCGACAAGGAAGCCGAAGAACTCGGATTTTCCAGAGGCACGTTCAAGAACCGCGAAGACTTTGAAACAAAGCTCGCTATCGAACGCAAAAGTGAAGTCGAAACGAACACGGGCGAAAAAATCGCAAGCGCCATCGCCGCCATCTCGGGCATTCTCCTAATTCTTGGTTTCGGCGCCCTTTACATAGAATTCAAGACGCCCGGATTTGGAATGTTCGGTATTATCGGCATCATCTTAATCGGCATCGTCTTCTTCGGGCAGTTCGCGCCGCAGCTTGACGGCTACTTCCCGGCCATCCTGCTTGTAGCGGGCGTGATTCTATTCCTCGTCGAGATATTCGTCATGCCGGGCACATTCCTGTTCGGCATCGGCGGCATCGCCTGTATGATTATCGCACTTATCATGAGCTTTGATACGGCAAACATCCCGGAATACGTCCCCGAAGCAGTCGAAACGACATTCGACGCAACGCCATGGCTATTCGGGCTATTCTTCGTCCTCGGGAGTGCAGCCGTTGCACTCATCATCCCGATTGCGGCAAGCAAGTACCTGATTCCGCTTTTACCCGAAGGCTGGACCCCGATGCTCAAGACCGACATGGAAACAGCTGTCTCCCCGACCGAAGATGTGCAGGAAGTCGCTATTGGCACGGTCGGAACCGCCAAAACATTCCTACGCCCTGTAGGCCAGGCAAGCTTTACCATGCCGGATGGAAGCACCAAGCTTTTTGACGTGCAGACTCACGGCGAGATCATCGAAGCCGGAGAAAAAGTCAAGATAGAAGCAATACAGGAAGGTCATATATGGGTTTCTCGTGTCATCCCCGCGTAGGCGGGGATCTCCTATCCAATAAAAAAAAGGAGATGCCCGCTCGGTGGCGGGCATGACAAGAAAAAACAGGCATGACAAAAAATTTAAAACAAAAACATACAACTTGGAGAAAAACAAATGGATACTCTTCTCACCGTTGGCATTATCATTGCCGCCATCGTCGTCATCATCATTCTCGCCTTTATCGGCAAGTTCTTTAGCCTCTGGCTCCAGGCCTTGTTCTCCAAGGCAAACGTGAGCATCTTCCAGCTCATCGGTATGCGTCTCCGTAAGGTGCCGCCGCAGGTCATCGTGGAAGCTCGAATTCTCAGCTGCAAGGCCGGCCTCCCGGTGGACACCAACTTGCTCGAAGCCCACTACCTCTCCCGCGGTAACGTGCTCCGCGTGATCCAGGCTCTCATCGCCGCCAACAAGGCAAACATCAAACTCGACTTCAAGGAAGCCGCAGCAATTGACCTTGCAGGCCGTAACGTGCTCGAAGCCGTGCAGATGTCCGTGAACCCGAAGGTCATCGAAACCCCGAAGGTCTCCGCCGTGGCTCTCGACGGTATTCAGCTCCACGCCATTACCCGAATCACCGTGCGCGCCAGCATCCAGAAACTCGTCGGTGGCGCCGGCGAAGAAACGGTCGTCGCCCGCGTTGGCGAAGGCATCGTATCTTCCATCGGTTCTGCACAGAGCCACAAGGAAGTGCTCGAAAACCCGAACATGATTTCCAAGAAGGTGCTCGCCTCCGGCCTTGACGCTGGTACGGCATTCGAAATCCTCTCCATCGACATTGCTGATGTGGACGTGGGCCAGAACATCGGTGCTATCCTTGAAACCGACCGTGCCGAAGCCGACAAGAAGATTGCTCAGGCCAAGGCAGAAGAACGCCGCGCCATGGCTTTCGCCGCCGAACAGGAAATGAAGGCTAAGGTGATGGAAATGAAGGCAAAGCTTGTAGAAGCCGAAGCCCAGATCCCGATGGCCATGGCAACCGCACTGCGCGAAGGAAAGCTCGGCGTAATGGATTACTACAATCTCAAGAACATCGAAGCCGATACACAGATGCGTAAAGAAATCGGTTCTGCGCCGGAAGCAAGCAAGTAATTTGACCAGAAGGGTTTAGCCCATGGAATCATTACTCATATTCATTGCGATTTTCGTCATCGATGCGCTGATCAAAAGGGCTAATGCGAAGAAGAAGTCCGAACAGCAGCAACAGCATGCTCCAACGGACGATTCGATGCAAGAGTTCGAAGAAGAACGTGATGACGAAAATTTCGACGAAAACGAGGACTCCCCACCCGAGACCAAGCCTTTCGCCGCTCGCAAACTGCAAGAGTACATCAAGCAGTTTGAAGAAGCGCAGCGAGAAGCAGCCCAGGGAACAATGGAATCCCCGATGCCGCCCCCCATTCCCGAAAGCCACCATCGCATGGGCAACCATGTGACGATGCGGGAAGTTGCAGAAAACATCATTCAGCTAGACGTTATCGATATCGAATACCTGATGGATGAATTTGGAATGTCCAAAGGAAGCGCTATCGAAATGATAAACTTGCTGCAACAGCACCGCATTATCGGGCACGACATGGGCGAAGGGGAATACGATGTCCTCGTGCAAGATATCACCGAACTCAACAACCTGCTAGCGCACGAGCAGAAAGCGGAAGTTTTTGTCCAAGCGGCAACAACCACGCCCAAGCCAAGCGCATCAACGGCAGCAAGCGATAAGCAGAACCAGCTGAAGATTCTCGAAGAACGCGCCCGCAGGGCACGAGAAGAAGCCGTCGCCATAGCCCGCCAAAGCGATATCGAAAACGGCTATTCAGAAGAACCTAGCGAAAGTGCAGACCTGCTCAACAAGCGCACCGTTGTGCGCTCGATAAGCAGGGAAAGCGTCCGACGCGGATTCATCTGGGGAAAGATTATCGATGAGCCTCGCTTCAAAAAGCGCTGGACGGCTCTAAGCAGGTAATTCGCGCAACATTTCGATGGATTAAGCAGTCGAACGCGCGACCTCTCGAAATCATACAATTCATCCCGGACGGTTCCACCGCCCGGGATTTTTGCAACCGATGGAGATGGCGGACCATGCTTCGACGATGCTCAGCACAGGAGTCCACCATGACATGCACAAAAACACAAAACCCCCGATCTTTCGATCGAGGGTTTTGAGCTGCTTCACTTGGACTCGAACCAAGGACAACGCGATTAACAGTCGCGGGCTCTACCAACTGAGCTATGAAGCATCGACGGGTCCAAATATAGATGTTTTTTATTCTTTTGTCAAGGCATTAAGGCTAAAAAATTTCTTTTTTTGCGATTGGCGCTGGAGCATTATTAGAGTTCCCGGCTACGCATCAAGGCTATTTCTGCGGCATACCCAGGCAACTCGTTCGGAGTCTCCAGATAGAACGGAAGTCCCTTCAACGCCGGGTGGTTCACGACATTCACAAGAGCCTCAAGCCCGATATTTCCGCCACCAATGACTTCATGACGGTCCTTATGGCTGCCCATCATGTTCTTGCTGTCATTCAAGTGAATCGCACACAAGCGCTTTAGCCCAATCACTTTGTCAAATTCAGCAAGAACATCGTCCAAGTGGTTCACGATATCGTAGCCGCCATCAAAAACATGGCAAGTATCCAGGCAGACACCAACCTTATCATCAAGTTCTACGCAGTCAATAATCCGGCGCAACTCTTCAAATGTACGCCCGACTTCGCTCCCCTTCCCCGCCATCGTTTCCAGAAGCACTTTAGTCTTCAAGTCTTTATGCAGAATATTGTTCAAATGCCGAGCAATAAGATCGATGCCGACATCAACACCCTGCTTTACATGGCTGCCTGGATGGAAGTTGTACATCGCATGCGGGAAATGGTCCATGCGATACAAGTCATCCTTCATGACATCCTGAGCATACTGCCTCAGCGATGGATCTGCAGCACAGGCGTTCAATGTGTATGGGGCATGTGCCAAAATCGGGGCAAAGCCATGCGCATCCATAAACGAGTTCAACGCTTCCGCATCGGCCTTGTCAAAAGGCTTTGCAGCGCCGCCACGCGGATTACGTGTAAAGAACTGGAATGTATCGGCTCCAATGGAAAGAGCGGTCTCGCCCATCGCCAAAAAGCCACCAGAAGAGGACAAATGACAACCGATATGCATAACTAGAAATCGTAATTGACGGAAACACTACCGTAGATATCTCTATAATCTTCAGACTTGTTGTCCGGACGATAGTTAAAGAAAGCGCCTAACGTGCACTCCGTACTAAACCGTTCTGTCAGCTGGAACTTTGTTCCTGCGGAAAAATCTAAATCCATTTCCATTTCATCAACATCTTTACCACTTTCCTTGCGGCTCATGAAAATCTGACGGATATTCCCGTGCAACATCAAATCAAGAAAACCCGGCTTCAACTGTATAGAGGCGTTGTCCAGAAGGCTCCATTCAAATTCGCTCATTTCATTGCGATTGTAAAGTCTGAACCTGGGCGTCAGCGCGACCGTATTACGGACCGTTTCAAGAGTCGTCGTAAGAGAAATCGGATAACGAGCGTCAAAATAATCACCGCCGTGGAAATAGTAGCCCAAGATACCATACGTTTCATCAGAAAAATCAAAATCTTCCAGCAAGTCATCCTGCTTAAATCTCGACATATCCGTGCGATACGTCCAGACGCCGCCAACCTTCAGCACATTTTTCGGGAACTTGAACGTGGCCACAACCTCGACAGTATGCTTCAGCAGGCGTTCTTCAAATTCAGTCGCCAAGTATTCTTCATCCTTTAATTCATCATACATTGCCCAATGTGCAGAATCAAGCTGAATCGTTCCATCTTCGGTTTTCACATCAACTGTAGGTTTTCCTTTCTGGATATCAAACCAGGAATCCGCATAAATTCCCGAAGAAGCAAAGTAATTGCCGTGAAGTCTCTGGGGCGTACTGCGGGTGCGGTAGTTGAGTGCATAACGGGCCATGACTTCGACAGAATCGCACACTTTAAAAGTATTCTTTAAATCAAAGTCATGAATATAGAGCGTTCGCGGGGCATCCTGTTCATGCTTTTCGAGCCAGTCATCATCTGCCCCCGGCAAAAGACCAAGCTTGGATCCTTCGGCAAATCCAAATACGTTATACGCATCGCCATGTCCCGAAGCATTTTCAATATTCAATTCATAACCAAAATTCAGCTTCCAGAAATCCTTGACCTGCTGGTCCAGTTTGGCACCCAGCTGACGTGAATTTTGCAGCAAGTCTGGAGAACCCGCGCTATAGTAATTACGACCGACAAAACGGAAATACGCATCAATCATCGTCACATTGTTTTTCCAGTTATACGCACCGGACAAAGCCAGATTTTGCGCAGTCCATTTCGAAGGATCCTCATTTTTTTCGTCTCGATACTTCTTCAGAACATCTTGCGCAACTTTCAAAATACGCTTGAGTTCGTCACGCATATCGTCTACACTCATGTCCATATTATCGCCGAAAATGAGTTCCAGTTCTTCGCGACTCATGCGGTTCACTGTAGAAGAATTATTCATCAATCGGCGCAACTGTGCAAAGCGGGATACGTCAAGCCCGGCCTCTTCAAATACGGAGTTCACAGCACGATGGGCCACAACATTCACAGTATCAGCACCACCAAAGCCAAACTGCACATTGTAGGCGCCTCGGCCTCCAAGAACTTTTCCGTTGATATCGCCAAAGAAAGTCCTTGAAGAATACATCGGATCAGATAAATTCACATTTTTTGTAGTTCCATCACGCAAGAAAGGATCCTCAAGATAATCCTTGCTCCCAATAAATCCTACTGTAGCGTCAAAATCCTTCGTTACATTCCAAAGCAACTTGCCGCCAAGTACCATTTTCTGCGCTTCAACTTCATCAAGACCAATGTACTTGTTGTATTGATCCGGGTCCTTGTCGCCCTGCAATTTAGGTGCGCGATTTTCACCGCCAAACGCGCTCAGGACAAGCAACGGTTTTGCATCCTTTTTCAGGTTCAAGTTGAAATCATAACTAGCACCAAGCAGATCTATACCCGCCAAGTACAATTCGCCACCCGAAACAAACATATCGCCCAAGACGAGTTTCTGGAAGCGGTCTTCGTAAGACGCCTGTATAAACTTCGGATCAAATTTTCTCCATTTATCGCTAGATGCATCCAACGTAAAATCTATTTTCTGCCCTGATGGCGATTCCATGTGAAGAAACACATTCCAGGCGCCAAAAATTCCAGGAACCTGAAAATAATTCCTGTACTTTTTCCCTGGATAGACAGAATCTTTGCCATTTACAAAAATTTCATCAGATTCATTTTTTTGAGTCACGACAGAATGGTAACCAAATTCTGCACCAACAGACCCATTTATAACCCACGAAGAATCACCTTGCGAAAAGTCCACAGAATCAACAGCCGATTGCGCCAAAGCGGGGATAGCCAAAAAAGAAGCTAGAGCGATTCCTCGAAAAATCATTTATCAACCTCATAAATTTTAGCCGTCCTAACGGCATAACCACTCTTGTGAACGACCTCAATATCAAAGCGGTTCTTGTGCGCACGCTTCAATTCTACAGGAATCTGATAATCCAGATTCTGGATTTGGGACAATCGTTCCTGCAAAATGACCTTGCCATCCTGCCGAATGGTAACTTTATTCAAAGAACTCGGATCATAGTCAGGTACACGGATCTGGAATTGCAGAGTCTGCATAATCAAATCTTCGATTCCTGGAATCGGAGGCGGAGGCGGCACCTGGATGTGTTCATGCCTTTTGCCAAAAACTTTTACAGAGAAAGGCTTCATGGGATAGCAGCCCAATTTCTTCCTTGCACTGCTACGCCCAACATCATTCTCTGCGACAAATTCATATTCATGAACGCCACTGCGTAAAGCAAGGCGTTTGGGCATATTGCGTTTTACAGAAATTTCAGAAATCGGCGTTCCATCCATCACCACGGACAAGTGAGCCTCAGTCCCTTTGGCTACATCTGACACCGAGACGTTGGCAACACAGCGCAACGAATCGTAAGACGAATACTTAATCTGCGGAATCATATTATCACGATCTCCAGCCTGCCGATCTGCAGCAGAGGACTTCCGCAATAGGGATTCCTGATAGACCGAGTCCGCATATATTACAGCCGCCTTCATTTCTTCCATCGTCAACGACGTGTCTGCAAGAAGCGTGTCTAGAATTTTTGCAAAGCCCATATCTCCAGAAGATCTAAGTTTCAACACTGCAAATTCACCCTTGCCAATGACGGTTTCGCCCTCGCCAATAGAAAGAGAATCAACGTTAACCGGCAAAATCATCAACCGGCCATTTTTCAGGCCCGCAAAAAAAGCATTTCCATTATCACCAATAAAGCCCTCCGTTCCGCGAATCGAAGCAGCAGCAGTCCCCGTACTGAAATCTACCTTATTGCCTTTATTTTTTTCAACATTAAAGCCCATATACCCCTTTCGGATATCAGGCTTTATAACATAGTTACCCGATCCATCGTCTTCAATAAGGTCCTTAATACTGACAACGGAATTTTCAGCAATAGTAAGAACGCTATTATCCCCTTTCAATTTCAGCTCAATAGCACCGCCATCACTGGTCTTAAAGCAGTTGTTCAGTTCAAATTTGGCTCCATACTTAGCAGCAGTCCAGTCCGAACTATCAGCACAGCTATTTTTACTCTTATAAGCTTCGGGAACAACACCACTAATTGTACCCACTTTGGGAGCCGCAGAAACAGACAATGGGGCGACTATCGCAAGTAATAAACACGACAACGACAGATGCTTGAACATAAAACTTCTCCAACTATTTTCTTACAATAAATTTACTTTTTTTGTAAGAAATGGCAATAGAATTTTAAGAAAGGCAAGCTAAATCACATCACCCACCGGCAAGCTTAACCGTATACCCCTTTTTCTCAAGTTCGGCCTTGAGAACGTTACGCTTATCGCCCTGGATCTCGATATTGAAATCCTTAACAGATCCACCAACTCCGCATTTTTGCTTTAATGCGCGAGCCAGGTCCTTAAGTTCATCTTCATCCATCGGCACTCCAGAAACAACACTTGCCATTTTACCACCGCCAAGGCGTTTCAGCATAATGCGGACAACGCCATCGCCCTGCGGACGACTCGCCTTCGGCTTTTCTTCCTTGATTCGGCCTACTCCACTTGCAAATACTAGCGTAGAACGTTCTTCGATACCCATGCAATACCTCATTTTTGTCAAAAGATAGTTAATAGCCAAATTGCGTTTTTTATTTATACAAAAGAATCCCGACCATTGCTGATCGGGATTCTTTTTTTAAGCTTTACGCCTTACTTTTTCTTCGAAGAAGATTTCTTGTTTTCCTTCTTAGAAGACTTAGAAGCCTTTTCGTTTCCGCGAAGCACCGGGCGTCTATAACCAAAGCGCTTCATCATTTCGTCGCTAGACTTCAGGATATCGCCAATCTTAGACTTGCTATCCACAGGCGGGACCACGCAACGCTGCTTAGAGCGAACTTCAACCTTGGTCTTCACGATATACGGACCTGTACCATAGAGGCGACCGTTTGCATCTCTCAATTCACCGTTCATATCCGGTTTCATTTCGAAGAAGAACTTCACAAGGCCAGCCTTGTCTACAAAATCAGGATCGTCGATATCATAATCGAACTTGTATTCATCGACAAACTGGCCGCTTGTCGTGAAGAACCAGAGTGTCACGCGAGCCTTAGAAGTGTAGAGCGTCGCCGCACTATAGTCCTTACCAAGTTCCTTCTGGAATTCTTCAGAGCAGTATTTCTTGACATATTCATCAACAGAAACCTTCTCACTGCCATCGGCATCGACACCTTCCAAAGCGACCATGTTACCGTTGATAATGATATCGTCCAAAGTCGCAAGACCACCAACAGCGCTAACAATCGGCAACTTCATATCTATGGTAACCGTCGGGCCAATGTGACCCTTGTAACCCGGATACGGTTCTTCACCCGAGCCCTTCTTAGATTTCTTCGAAGTTCCCTTAATGACTTCAACTTCCTTATCCGTCTTCGGATTATAAATGGTCACTGCATAGGTCTGATCTTCTTCAGGCGGATTCTTGTCATAGTACTTATTCACAGAATCAATAGAAACGATAACCATCGGTTCTTCAAGATCGATATTCACATCCTTAGCCTTCTTCATCATGACCTTAACTTCAGCAATCGTTTCGTTGCCAGCCTTGTCACGATAAATACGCTTGATGGTGTTCACACCCTTTTCAAGGCTCTGGAAGTTCAAGGTATCTTGCTTGACACAATTCTTCTTGTCGCCATCAACGGCAATGCACCAATCAACATCGACGAAGTTCGCATAGACAACATCGCCATCGGACGGAGAAAGGATTTCAACAATCGGAGCAAGCTTATCAAGCACCATGAACACGGACTTGTCAGCTGAGTTGCCAAACTTGTTCGTATAGGTGTATGTCACAAGATAACCCCTGTCACCTTCTTCATTAGCAACGATCTTGCCCTTTTCGTCAATGACGTAAGAAACTGTAGTCTTGTCGCCTTCTTCGCCCTTAGCAATGTAAGTCACCGTAAAGGCGCCAACACCAGTCTTCAAGTCAACATCGCCACTATCGCTATCCTTTCCAGAAAAACTCTTCGGAGCTTCAACCAGCAAGTTGCCTTCGGAATCACCATACAGGATCTGACCAGTCTTGGCATCAGCCTTGTAAGAAACAACCACCTTCTTGCCCTTGACATCGACAGTCTTGGAGACCTCAATCACTTCGATGCTAATCTTCTTGCCATCTTCATCAATCACGGTAGACTTGACCATTTCGCCCTTGTCATCGACAAAGTAAGACACAGTAACCGAGTCTCCGTTCACGACCTTTGTATACGAGATCTTCTTTTTGTCTCCAATCGGCTTTTCATAGACATCCGTTTTCGGATTCTTTTCAAGCGTGATTTCAGACTTGGAAACGCTGACCATGTCCTTTACAGTCTTATCCGAGATCGCAAGCGTATCCAGGACAACGACAACCTTGAACGATTCCTTGACGCCAGAAGCAGAATCCTTCACAGAAACCGTAACTTCCTTCGTCTTGTCGTTCACGTAAACAGACGAGTCCTTTTTATCGACACCTTCGACAATCGTGTAAATGTTATCGGCTTCGACCTTGATCCTCTTCGTATCGATATCGACAACCGGAGCGGACTTGCTGAAGCATACTTCAATAGAATCAGAGCCTGCAACATCCTTACTCTTATCCTTATAGGACTTGGTAATAATCTGGCAGCCTTCCTTCAAGGTATCAAGACTAGACATGGGCTTGCCATCCTGTTTCCATTCGACAGTGATGACTTCCTGGTTCGTGTAAATCGTCTTGTTCTTCGGCTTGATATAAACAGAATCACCAGCTTCAACACGAGTAATCTCGACTTCAGACTTTTCAACAACGTTACCAACCTTAATGGTAATATCGGTGGTGTCAGAGAACTCGCCATCCGTCACATAGACCTTAATTACATAGGACTTTTCCTTTTCGTAGTCAAGATCACCCTTCAGAACAATGTCGCCATTCGTCTTGATTTCGAACTTATCGTTTTCGTCAATCGGATAGAACTTCAGTGTGCTGAATTCCTTGTTCTTGGTATCAGGATCCTTGGCTTCGATCGGCCCCTTCTTGGTTCCCGGCTTGGAATCTTCAGGGAACGTGAATTCCTGCGGATTAAGCGTCGGAGGTTCATTCAAGTCATTGACCTTGATGACAATTTCACTTTCAGAAGACATGCCATCAATATCTTTAACTCTCACCTTGATAGTGAACTTCTGCATTTTTTCATAGTCAATGTCAGCACCCTTAGCAACCTTGATTTCACCTTCCGGAGAAACCGTCACATACGGACTCTTTTCAGCAAGTTCAAAGATGAGAACGCCTTCGCCATCCGGATCTGTAGCCTCGAGCTGACCGATAAGAACGCCTTCTTCAGCACCTTCATCAACATCATAATCCTTCTTTGTGATGACAGGAATTTCAGGAGCATCCTTAAGCGTAATTACAATCGTCTTGCTCGTCTTAAGTTTCGGGTATTTTTTCGAATCACGATCAGACAACGTAACGTCTAATTCAAAGACCTTACGTTTTGCAGTTTCATAGTCGAAATCACGCAATGTCTTAAGCTTACCATCCGCAGTAATCGTAAACAGATCCGTATCGCCCCCTACAGCGGCAAACACGTTATCCGTAAATACCTTAGAGGTATCGATATCATCTGGGTAGAGCTTAGCGAAAGCAGAATTTGCACCCTTGTTTTCGTAAAGGACAAACTCAGAACCACCCGAAATAACCGGCATTTCGTTCACGTCAACAATCTTGATAGTCTTCGTAACTTCGTCAGTTTCACCATCGGCATCCATTACAGAAACATTGACCTTGTGAGTGTGGGTAATGGTTTCATAATTCAACCTGTCGCCATTCTTCACAATGAGGCAGAGCTGATACTTAGAATCGACTTTCTTGATTTTCGCATCAAACAGACGGTCAGCATCCGTATTGCCGGCATCCGTCACGTAAGGAACGAGACTTTCCACTTGAGGTTTGCCATCTCGTACGTCTTCATCATGGACGTCATAGCAAGCTATTTCGAATCCTGTCGGAGCATTATTATCAATCGTATTTTCCTCAACATCATAGCCTTCCTCGCCATCATCTTCGATGATCGGCTTATCCGCATCATCCAGGAGATGAATGATCGCAAGGGTTGTAGCGCTATAATTCTTGAAGCCCCTGGATTCACCGTTATCCGTAGCCGTCACCCAGACATAATAGTATTCCTTCTTTTCGAAGTTCAGGGCGTTAGAAACGAGATAGATCTTACCGTCTTCAATCTTGAACGCATTTGCATCTTTAGAACCCGTTTCATAATCAGAAAGGGAATATTTCAGCACACTCCAGGAATCTTCATCATCGGCGACAACAGAGCCGACAAATTCGCCCGCCTTCGCATTTTCATGGACTTCAAACGGGTATTCTTTCTTTTTATACGTCGGAGCATCGTTCACATCATTAACCTTGATCTTGACATCGATACCATCAGAAAGCGTCGGCTCAGCAGCATCGGTCACGACAAGATGGACAATGTATTCATCCTGGACTTCATAGTTCAATATGCTGTCCTTAGCCACCTTGATAACACCATCGACATACGTAAACGCCTTGTAATCATCAGGAGCGATTTCTGATGCCGTGATAGAATACTTCGGAGATTTGCAAGTAGTGCTGAAGGAACCCTTGCAGTCATCATCTATGGCAAGCACTTCACCGACTTTAGTTCCCTTCAAAGTATTTTCGTCAACAGTAAGGACTGGAATATCCGAGAAAACAGGCCCTTCATCTACATTTTCAACATTGACAGTGACAACAGCTTCCTTTTCGAATTCCTTATCCGTAACGACGACCTTGAAAGTATAGAGTTTCTTGGTTTCGTAATCGAACTTTGCGTTATTGATCGTAAAGATTTCGCCAGTACGTCCATCGATATCGAACAAGGCCGATTCTTCACCCTTAAGCGAGAAATACAATGTACCGAAGCTGGGATTATAGATATCAGGATCTTCAGCCTTTGCGATACCCAAAGAGGTGGACTTCGTTGTATTTTCACTAACCTTAAAGTTATAAGGCGGATTCTTAAATGCAGGTTCTTCATTCACGTCGATCACTCGGATCTTTGTATCCTGCGTTGTCTTATTTCCCTTAGTGTCTTCAACCGTCAATGTAACATTAAATACGGCATCACCTTCAGTCGCCTTATAGAGTTTTTCGTAATCAAGGTCAGCAATTGTCTTGATCACAAACTTGCTCTTTAAGTTAGCATCGGTCTTACCCACCTGAACAACTTCAAAAAGCTCTGCAGCATCAAGCGCAGCTGTAGCGTCTTTATCCGTTATCGTAATTTTCAGTTTATCCTTATCGGCAGCATCCTCATCATAAACGACGATATTACCACCATCCAAAACCGTTCCGATATCGGCACGTTCTTCCACTTCATAAGGACTTGTCAGCACTTCGAACTTAGAAGGTCTATTCACATCCGTAACAAGGATGGTAATTGTTTTCGTTGTCGATTGCGGCGGGTTTTCAGGATCCCGAGAACTATCCGTCACTCTTGCCACAAACATGTACTTATTCTGCTTTGTATAATTCAGTTCCTTGCCTGGAGCAACAGTAATTTTTCCCGTAAAAGGATCCACGTTAAACGGGAAATCCAGGCTTCCATTAACTTCGAGAACTTCATCCACCTTATAAGTCAACTTATTGAAGAGATAGGGATGATTACCATTCGGGCATGCAGATGCAGAAACTTTAGAGCAGAAATCCGGATCCGTAGCTTCAATGTATCCAATAGCGCCATCCGCGTTCGTTTTTGTTTCAGGAACAGAAATCGCAGTGGAATTTGTAATCGTTGGCGGTTCGTTAACATCCGTGACAACAATTTTTCTGTTAATCGTTATACGAATGAGATTATTGGTGGAATTATATCCAGAAGCAACAACAACAACCGTATAGGTATTATTCGGATAAAGAGACTCAAAGTCTAGCGCTGACTTAACAGTAATGATACCCAACTGGTCCTGAATATCAAACAGGTTCTTCGCACTAGCACTAGCATCTTGATCAACTTCATATGTAAGATCACTCTTTATTTCTTTCAACTTTTGCTGGATTTCATCATCTTCAATTTTCTCAAGGACCTTAGAAAAGTCTTCAACGATTCCTTCACTACCTTCCTTAACCAAAGCTGAACCTTCTGTATCATATTCAATCGTAGGTTCAACAATGTCGAGAATCTTCACAGTAACTTCGACTTCCTTAGAAAAATCGCCATCAGAAACAGTCACCTTGAATGTATATGTTGATTTTTCTGTTTCATAATCAAATTCATGATTAGAATACAATTCACCATTGTACCTGTTAACCGTAAATTTGCTGGCATCAGCAGTATTGGTCGTAGACATTACATATGTCAGATTGCTGAACGAAGGATTATAGATGTCAAGATCAGAAGCGGTAACACGAGCCACCTCCAAACAGTCACCAGGCTTTTTGTCAACAGTTTCAGCATAAGTCTTACAAACCGGGCTTCCAATCGGCAGGTGCTCCTGGAGACTGAAACTTCCACCCTGGGCCGTAAGCGTTTCATTGACATCTAAAACAGTAATCTTGGTCGAAGCAGAAACAGAATGGTTCGCCTTATCCGTTACAGTAATCTTTACAGGATACGTAGCATTACCTGTAGAAGCCTTATAGAGAGCTTCGTAATCGAGCAGGGACTGGTTCTTGACTTGAATAGCCACATCTCTCTTACCGCCATTCGCCTTGACTTCAACAACTTCAAAGATATCGGCCAAAGTCTTGTTTTTCAACGTTGTCGTAGCAGCTGCGGCGCCCGTAATAGCACCGGACAATTCATACTTCAACACTTCAAGGCTTCCGCTAACTTTATCGTAATCTTCAACAACGAACGTTGGAGGCAACCTTGTTCCCTTGGGAGAATTTTCATTGACTTTATATTCCTTTTCCAAAACAAATTGCGGAGGCGGTTCATTCACATCCGTGAGGTCCACCGTAATTGTAGCCTCAGCAGATTTTTCACCATCCGTCACAGAGAACTTGAAAGTCCAGGTCGGCTTGGTTTCGAAATCAAGCTTACTACCATCCGTAATGACGAGTTTAGCAGTTCCATTATCAAACTTGAACGGAACGCCCGATGTTATGACGCTATAGGTCAAAGGATCACCATCAGGATCATCTGCAGAAGTCACCTCACCTACGGGTTCGCCACTCGGCCAGTCCTTACCATCCGGATTTTTCTCAGGTTTCGTAAACTTTTCGTTCCCAACAGTCGGGGCATCGTTGTCATTCTTGATATTAATCGTAATCTTAAACTTATCAGATGTTTCCGGATGCTTAGGAGCACTTTCTGTTGCAGCATCGTCCGTTACGGTTGCATAAACAACGTATTTGCTCTTTTTGTTGTAGTTCAATACGGCACCAGACTTTACCGTGATTGTCGCATTCTGATTGGACAACTTGCTAATATCAAATACCTTCTTGAATTCCGCATAGTCACCAGAAGTTTCATCCAATTTGTAAGTATAGGTATCCTTACTTCTTTCATTAGCCAAATCAGACGAAGAAACATCAGCCGTAGAAATATCATTTACAACAATCGGGCCGCCAGACACAAGGTGATCCAATTCACTCACAAAGAAAGTAGCATCAGCAACAGTAGGCTTATCATTTACGGCAGCAACATTAACCGTAGCCGTGTATTCCTTAGAAGTGACATCGCCAGCACCATCGCCAACAACTTTATACTTGAATTTAGCATAGCCGTTGCCATAATGGTTTTCTTCAGCACGATAAACCAACTTACCCAAATTAGCAACAGCAACCTTATAGCCAGAACTACCAACGGACGTAATCACCGAGCCATTGTACGACAAAGTTCCCTTATTCGGGAGACCGCTTATAATAACGCTTGCAAAATTTGAGGTGTGCAGGAATTTAAATTCACTTGCCGTAAATTTATAATCAGTATCTTCCTTAGCATTTACAACAAGTTCACTAGAAACTGTAGGCAGTTCATCGTTACTGACGATGAAAATCTTATAGCCCAAATTAGCTTCATAATCACTAGATAGTTCTGCGCCCTTGATGTTGTTGATCTGGAACCAAAGAGCTTCGTCTTTTTCGACATAGCCATCGATTAAAGGCTTGATATTGATGCCCGTGGCCTTGAGCTGACCAACAGGAATTTCGCCTTTTCCAACTTCACCCTTATTGCATATCGGGAATTTATGGGAAGCATCAGCGGTGCCAACATCGGCATAACCGGCATACGTATTTTGGACACCCTCACCATTCTTGTCAAATTCAAAGCAATAATCAAAAGTAACCTTTTCTTCAGATTCTTTATCCAATACAATATCAAGGGGTTCCCACTTATCGCTTTCCTTTATCCTCTTTGAATTATTGTCTACAATAAGTTTCGCAGTGGGCCAAATACGCTTAAATGTAAAGTTTTTAGCATCAATTTCATTACCGATAACAATTTTATTTGCAATAAATTGACCAGAAATAATCATATTGCATTTCATAGTAAGCGTACCATTACTAACCAGGGTACCCATAATTTGAACGTTATCAATATTTTCGAAAGTAATGTCACCATCGACATATATCACCAAGTTGCCTTTATATTCCGAAGGAGCGAGATCCTTGCCAGCGACAGGATCACGGACCACAATTTCCGGATGTGTTTTCAAATTCAGGCTCTTAGTAAAGATACGTGCAATTTGCTTTTCAGGGATTGAAATAACGAGACGACTATCATTTTGGAAATCAATAGAGCTATAATACAAGTCACAAGTACCACCAGAGCATGCAGAACTTACATCAAGAAGCGTTCTTTTGTTAGAATTATTACCTACAGAGAGAGATCCACCCCATGTAACGCCACTCAAAGTCGGAACCTTAATGTTCGAGCGATAGTCCGGAATAATCGAAGGATCACATTGACCAGTCGATGCAGTCATGCTACAAGTCTGGACTCCATTACGGACTATAGCTCCATTTGAACCGCCCACACGAACAGGGCCTGTCAAAATTTCAAAATTCTGACCACTATTGGTAATGCTGCCACCAACAACAATAGGGCCATCAAGCCATCCGCCATCACCCACTGAAGAGAGATTCTTCACTGTACCTACAGCACCAAGCGTCAACAAATCGATGTCTGCAGGATAACTCATTGTAGATTTATCGAAATACTTTGGATCGTAAAAACCAGGGCGGTTACCCAATTCAATACCGTCGGTTCCCCAAAGCTTATACTGCGTCAGGTAGTTCCAGTTGTTTACATCCGAGCTTTCGCTACCAAACGTCAACGGAGAAATCGCGGTAGCAGCCATCGACGAAACAGTCCCTACCAATACCAAGGCGGCCACTTTAAGACTTGTTTTACCTAACCACATAATATTTTTATGCTCCTTTTGCTACGGCAAATATCCTCACACAAATTTGCCACAGTTTTCCACGCCCCAAACATCCATGTTATATCTTATACTAAAGAAATATAGTAACGACCTTATTTAATGCAATAGAAAATTTTAAAAAAAGTAAGAAAAAAGTACCATTTTTTCTGTTTTTTCAAAAGTTCTACAACAGGTCTTTATCTTTTGTATTATATGCAGCCGAGAGATAGGAAAAGGGCGGAACCGAAGTTCCGCCCTACAACTTATCAACAAGCGATTCACCTACTTATTCACGGGACGTCTATAGCCGAACGGTCTCAAAAGTTCATCGCTAGTCTTGATGATGGCGTTCTTTTTCTTGCTAGCCTGATCGTCGCTAAGCGGCGGCAAGTCGCAACGGAGCTTGGAACTCATCCTGACTTCAGTCTTGAAGAGATAAGCCCCCGTACCATAGAGACGTCCTTTTTTAGTCCTGATGTCACCATTCTTGTCGGGCTTCATTTCGAAGTAGAACTTCAAAAGACCACCATCATTCACGTAATCAGGATCATCCAGATCGTAGTCGAAGCTGAAGTAGTCCGCAAACGCGCCCGTATTTGTATAAACCCAGATTTTCACCTTGAGCTTGGTCGAATAAAGATTCATATGGCTGTAATCCGTAGACTTCATGGCCTTTTTGAAGTCGTCCGTGCAGTACTTGTTCACATAGTCTTCCACAGGGATCTTCTTTCCGTTAGCGGCGTCCACACCTTCCAGTGCAACCATTCCGCCTGCGCTCATGATGTCATCCAGCGTAGCCAGTCCGCCCACGGCATTGACAACCGGCACACGAGCGTCAACCATCAATGTCGGTCCGAGGTGTCCGCCTTCAGAATTTTCATAGGGTTCTTTGCCAGATCCATCCTTGGCTTTACCATGGATACCAGCGATAACTTCGGTCTCCTTGCCAGTTTTTTGGTCAACAAATGTCACACTGTAATCCTGATTGTCCTTAGGAGGATTATCCTTGTAGTACTTTTCAACAGAATCGCGGTCAACCGTCGTCACCGGCTTTTCCACATCAATGTCTATTTCCCTCGCCTTCTTCACCATGACATGCACAGAATCGCGAGATTCGTTGCCAGCCTTATCACGGAACACGCGAACAATTGTATTCACGCCATTTTCAAGGCCCTGGACTTTCAAAGTATCCTGTTCTTCGCCATTGACAGTCCACTTGACAACCGTGAAGTTCGCATTGAGGACGGCATCTTCATACGGAGATTCAATCTTTACGACAGGTCCTTTCTGGTCCAGCACGACAAAAATATCTTTCCTGGATGAGTTGCCAAAGATGTTCACATAGGTATACCCAACATTGTACCCAATGTTACCTTCGTTGTTCTTTGCAATCTTGCCCTTTTCATCCAAGAAATAGGAGACATCTACAGTGTTGCCGCTCTTGTCCTTGTACGTGTAAGACACCTTGTACGAACCCGTAACATCATCGCCATCAGCAGAAAGCACAGACTCGCTATCGGTAAGTCCAGTATTGAGCGTCACACGTTCACCCGTAGAAGCATCGGCGAAGTACGAAAGCGTAACATCCTTGCCTCCGACATTGACCGTGTAAGAGACTTCAATAACGGCAATATCCTTCTTTTTGCCCGAAGAGGTAATCACAGAGCGCTTAACGTCCTTACCCTTGCTGTCCGTGTAGTAGGTCACCGTCACCTTGATGCCATTGACTTCTTCGGTGTAGGAGTTCTTCGTATAGGAACCATTTTCAGGAATCGTCGTTATTCCAGAAGCTGGGTCCTTCTTGCGAGTGACTTTACTATCGGCAACCGACTTGATATTCTTGAATTCCTTTGACGATACGGCAACCGTATCAAGTTCCAGCTTCACGGTAAACGACTTGGAAACATTGGATGCGGAATCCTTGACCGTCACCTTGATATCATTCTTCTTGTCGTTCACATAAATAGCACTATCGTTCTTTGTCGCTTTTTCAACAACGGTGTAAATGTTTTCTGCTTTAACATCTTCGCCACTTGCAGAAACAGTCACAATCGGGGCCGCCGTGCTATAAACGATCACTACCGTAGCAGAACCCGGAGCATTCTTAGTCGGATCCTTATACGTCTTGGTAATCGGATTTACGCCCAGATGAAGCGTATCGCGGCTAGAACGAGGCTTTCCATCGGCAGTCCATTCAACATCGACGACCGGCACATTCACATAAACAGTATCCGGCTTGAGATAAACCGAGTCCTTCGTTTCAACACGAGTTATAACGACTTCAGACTTTTCGTAGACATCCTTCACCTTGACCACAACCTTCTTGGTCGATGTCAAAGTTTTATCGTCCTTATCGGTTACGCGAACCGTAATCACATATACAGAATCCGATTCATAGTCAACAGGCTTCAGGAGAACGGCATCGCCATTAGATCTAATAAAGATGACATCACTCTTGTCTGTATTTTCATAAATGTTGTTACGGAAATCCGAGTTCTTAGTATCAGGATCGTCCTTATCCGTCTTGACTGAACCGAACGGTTCCTTAATGACCTGATCTTCGTACACATAAATCGTATCGACAGTAACAGACGGAGCTTCGTTCACGTCGATTATGCGGATCGTCACGGTCGTATCCGAGGAACCGCCATCAGCATCCTTGACGCGAACATCAAGAGCATAGGACTCATTCTTTTCGTAATCCAGCGCAGAGGCAACAGAAATCACCCCAGTCTCAGGATTAAGCTTAAACTCCTTGGTCGCAGAAACTTCCTTGCCTTTTTCGAGAATGTAGAACGTATACTTTCCAGAGCCATCAAGATCATCGGGGTCGATGGCTTCAAGAGGCTTCTTTAATTCCGTTCCAACAGCTGCATCTTCAGGAATTTCAAACACGACTTCCTTCAGATACGGATCTTCGTTGGCATTGAGAAGTTCAACAGTGACAATTCCAGAATCGATAAGGCTCTTGTCCGAAGCATCGTAAATACGGATCTTCAGGTCATATTTTTTCTCTTCCGTTTCGTAGTCGAACTTGCGTGTCGTCGTGAGAACGCCTTTAACCGGATCCAGATAGAAGCCATTGACATCGCCAACAAGCTCGAACCTGTTGTTGCGGAACTTCACCACCTTGTCATAATCATCAAAAAGAAGCGTGTCGATGACGTACCCCTTAGCATTTTCCGGGAACGAGAGTTTCTTCGTCGGTTCGACAAAGATCGGCCTTTCATTAACATCGATCAGGTTGACAACGACTTCAGCGGTATCATACTGAGCCGTCTGATCAACGATGTCGGCCTTATCCGTAGCCACCACCTTCATCTTATATTCATTCTTCTTTTCGTAATCCAGGATTGCATTTTCAGCAACCGTAATCACGCCGGTCTTTGGATCAATTACAAACGATTTAGATTCGTCCAAGAGACTATAGGTAATCGTAGCTCCAGCCTGCGTTGTTGTCGCAATAATCGGAGACTTCATCTTGACCTTGGTCTCTGCCGGAGAATTTTCTTCGACAGATCCATTGTAAGCGCGAGCATCAAACTCCGGGCCGTCCTTAACATCCGTCACGACAATTTTAAAGACCATTTCATCGTAAAGGTCAGGATAAATCAATTCTCCTTCGGAATTACGAGAGCCATCGTGGACTTGCAACGTGAGTTTATATTCATTCTTTACTTCATAATCGAGAACCACACCCCTCTTCGTCTGGACAATGCCATCCTGCGTTACCGTAAAGACGTCCGTATCACCGCCCACAGCGATAACTTCATCAAACATCGTAAACAGGCCATTAGTATTATACTTGTCCAGATCAGCAAACTTAACCGTATCCGTAGCACTCGTTTTATTTTCGGCAATGCGGATTACATCGGTAGAGGTAAAGTACGGTTTTTCATTGACATCCTGAATGCTTACCTTGAATGTAAAATCATCGCAAAGCAAGACATTATAGGAAGTCGCCTTGGCATCGCAAATTTCAACCTTGATGTCGTAAGGTTCCTTCGTCGGATCGTCCTTTTTCAACTCGTACCAGGCTTCGTAATCAAACGGATCGACGCCATCCTTCATGGTAACAACGCCAGTCGTCTGATTGATATCGAACAAATCCTTTGCAGTACCGCCTACAATACGGAATCGGAAAACATCGCCTTCGTCATCGACAGCGCGGATAGTTCCAGCTATTGCTTTTGTAGCATTTTCAGGAACGGCAAGGTTTGTTTTCTCAGGATTGATAAAGTGCGGTCTACGATTATTAGAATCGATAAGCTTAATCAAGAGACCGCCATCGAATCTATTACCAGAAATAGTCGCACCATTCAAGTTGATAATTCTGAACAACATGAATTCATCATCTTCTACAGTTTGATCATCGACAACTTTTATAAAAGCCGACAGAGCATCAACAGTCGGTTTACGATTGCCTTTCTTGATCACAAGCGTTCTCGTCTTACCTTCTGCACAGAACGGCATAAAGTGAATGTCGCTTTCGTCAGTCGGGTTCTCACCTAAATCTTCACGCTTGGCAAATTCTTTAGAAATGCGACCTTTATAGGCTGCATACTTCGTATCCGCACCTTCAATTTCGTCAAAGAACGAGAAACAATATTCAATGGAAACGTCGGTATGGGCAGTGTCCGTCAGGTAGAACTGCATGTTATACCACTTGTAATTATCTTCCTTAAAGCCATTGCTGTAGAAAATATCAGGCTTAACTTCGATAGCGTTGAACGGAACGTAATGGAACTTTCCATTAAACTTTGCACCAAACGAAAGATTCTTGCCGGCAATAAGCTGTCCAGCAATATTCATGTGATCCTGAATGGAAAAATCACCCGCCGTCATGTATGTTCCCTGCAAATCAGTAGCTCCGTCCGATTGCATTTGGGGCCATAAAATATCAGCAGGAGTATAGAACAAAAGATTTCCGGCGTATTCGTCATCAGAAACGATTTTCAAATTCTCTTCAGTAATTTCTTTATACTCGTCGCCATCTTTGAATTTCCATGCATTATCCACCCACTCTACATCATCATTAACATAAGCGACCAGTATTCTAGCATCACTAGCCGATCCTTGAATATTGACACCTTTTTGCGAGAATATTCTTGTTAAACGACCTGTTTTAGGGTATTCGCACTCACCACTTCCGCTTACCAAAGTTGCATCACAGTTCTGCTTTTCCGAAGGCATCACGATATAGATCGTTTTTCCATGATTTTGAAGGAAAATATTCTCAACAAACTTATCATACCAGAAATGTTCATTTTCAAGGTCATTTAAAGTAACAGGAGGAATATGAACATATTCTGTCTGAGTATCACCCCCATCAAGGCTTATAGCCGATTCCCACACGATACCATCATCGTTGAGCAACGGCACGGTAAGATTGACTTCCGGTCTTGGGACATCATCTGGGCAATTTTCAAAAGGACCATCCAACTTGATCCTTGCGATTTCTTCAGCTGTAAACACTGAGGGATCAACCCAGTCCGCATAGATTTGTCCCCCATTGTTGTGAATAACTTCAACATATTGACTAAGGACCTTAATATAATCGTCACGTTTTTCAGTTAAATTTGGGATATCAAACTCAATTTTGCCTTCAAAGCAATAAATTCCTTCGTACGACTGGTCTCTGCCATTATTCCAGTTATCCGGAAGTTTAAGATCTTTTGCGTAAACAGGACCTTTGATAAACTTATCATGCTCCGTATTGCCGGCTTGAAAATTCAGATTCTGCGCAGAAACGATCGGCCCGCCAAGCGTATGGGAATGTTCCTTAAACCAGATATCGCCATTCGCAGTTCCGGTGTAGCCACTTGGTTCTTCAATCTTAAATTCTTCTTTTGTAGAAAACGATTCCGTTCCCCAGAGCTTATACTTCATAAGCTCGTTCCAGAGTTTCTGGTTTTCCGCTTCAGTTGTCGCCCCTTGAAAATAAAGCGGTTCCAACTTGATGATATCACGTTCAACAGCCGGTTCATCTTCAGCCGAAACTGGCACTGCCAGACCCATCGCGGCCACAACCGTACTCAAAAATGTTCTCAAATTCAAATTTCCTTTTTTCATAACAGACCCCCAAAAGATCTATATCCTCAAACACCTCTTACTGAATATAGTAACAAAATTTTAACAGTAAAACATTAGTTACGAAGAAAAGTACAAAAAATGGGGTATTTTCGACCACTTTTTTTAGGGAGCTTCAAGGAGGGCGTATTATATGGGACATTTTGTTTCACAAAGCGGTACTCCCCTTGCAAAAACGGTTGTTTGATTCTATATTTCGGGGTCCTAGGCCCTGCGCAATGATTATTTGCGGGCAACTCGCCAGGGCGAAAGCAGCAACGGACTTGCGGATCTTTATGTGCTCAGGTAGCCTAGGATTTTTTTTCGCCCGTCAAGGGCGTTTTTTATTTAAAGAATGTCACTGGATTGGGCTAAAGCCCCAACTCTTTGACTCGGTTATGACAAAGCAAGCTTTGTCGCAACACTCGCCTGCTGAGTTGCCTTCGCTATGCACAGCCTTACAACCTATAACTTAAGAGCCTATCTATGATTCTTTGGACGATTCGACACACCAAGCCTTACAACCCGAAAGACGTTTGTTACGGAAGACTAGACTTTGACGTTTCCCCCACTTTTGAAGAAGAGTCCGACAAGGCGCTCAAGGCGCTCGTAGAATCAGGAGCAAAGCCAACCCGCTTGTTCTCAAGTCCGCTAATCCGCTGCACAAAATTTGCCGACAAGGCTTCTAAAATGCTAGGACTGCCCGTCGAAAAAGAGCCAGCCATAATCGAACTTAACTTCGGTACTTGGGAAGGGCAAAAGCTCACGGCTGTCCCACGCTCAGAAATGCACGCCTGGACAAGCGACCTCCGCGGATACCGATTCCCCGAAGGCGAAAACTTTTATGACATTGATAAACGTGCAGGAAAATTCCTGGACACACTCCCAGACGATGGGGAGTTCCTGTGCATCACGCATGCAGGCGTGATCGCATCGCTACAACATTCCCGCTGTGGACTGCCAGACGAAGTCTTTGTTGAAGGCATGTTCACTTATGCAATGGTGACCCGTTTCGAATTTATGCGCAACGCAGACGGAATGTACCACGGGACGTTTACGAAAATCCATGACGGCATACAAATGCCCGCACTCAAGATGGAAAAGGCATAGACAAGATTTAACTGGATTCTTCCGCTTTCAGCGTCAGAATGACGAGAGGCGTCGTTAAAAATCGAGTGACATGACGGCCTGGGCACCACCATCTAGATTCGGAAGAAGGGCCATGTGCAAGGGGCTGTCGAAATCGCTTAAAAGCGCATCAACGGCGGCATCGGCAATGGAGTACAAGTAAATCAGCACACCACCCCAGATGTACGTATTGCGGTTCTTACGATAGTATGTCACGCGCTCTTTGATGCGATCGTATTCTTGAGAAGTCGGATTTTCCTTTTCGATCAAATGTTTACGATCCAGGTAATAATTAACCATGTTCTGGGATGTGGAAACACTTGCCGCCGCACCAAGAAGGCCCATATAAACTAACCCGGCCTTACCAAAGTCACGATTGAAAATTTGTCCGCCACCAGGCAAGAGCGCCCAAAGAAGTGCTGTTTTCATATCACGATATTCGGTGCTTCGATGGTTGTTGTTGTACCAAATTCCAAATGTATCAAACATTCCATAGAGGTGAACACCGATAAGCCAGGCTACCTCAGCCTTACGCACGTCTTCCTGCTCCATCTTCTTATCGCTCTGTGCACGTACGCGGTCAAGAAATTCCAGGCGCTTGCTGTGATAAAATTCCACGCTATCGCGAGGAGCATTCATAAGCTTTGACGTAAAATAAAGAACGGAATCCTGGAAAGGACGCGCACGGTCAAGCAGACGATCACGCTGATACCCTCTGTTAAAAAAGACATCGTAAATCAACAAACCTTCAATACCCGTCAAGAAACCGCCACGGACATAATGTTCCGTATAGTACTGGCCGCCACCGGGAAGAAGGCTAAAAAGCATCGCGTATTTAAGGGAATTCCTTTTTGTAGGAATGTCCCACTCATTAACAGGAAGCGTATCTATGGCTTCAATGCCTGTTTTACCTTTCAAAAGCGGAGATGATGATACTTCAAAATTTTCATCGGCTGTAGCTTCAGCCACCCCTTCATCTTCATCCTCTTCAACATCAGCTACTGAATTTTCGCCTTCATTTTGAGCTGGAACCGCAATGCTCCCCTGAACCGAGTCAGGTGAGGCAACGGGCACCGTCTGTGCAAAAGCTAACGCACACAGCGCAAAAATTGCGATTATCGAGGATTTCAGAGTCATCGAGGGCGAATATAGAAAAGTTTATACGAGCGGCGCCAGAGCAGAGAGCTGCAATAGCAAGAATTTATTTAATTTTTGCGGCAAATGGAGATTCCCGGTCGGAGCCGGGAATGACAACGGAGCCGAGCGATGCAGAAACATATTGCATGTTTCTATATCCGAGGCAAACAAGTCAAGCCCCGTAAGGGGAACGACAAGAGTCGGCAGGATGACGAAAGTGCGAAAAAAAATTTCGAGTTTTCATCAACATGTCTGTTTTTGACATTTAATGTTTTTAACTTATGGGTGTAATGATGAACGAAGCAATCAATATCGAACACGAAATTCACGAACTAGCCATGAAGATCAAGGAAGAACTGATCAAGCGCGGTGAGATGATGGCAACGGCGGAATCCTGCACAGGCGGGCTTATCGCCTCAAGCATCGTCAACGAGCCAGGTTCCTCTGCGATTTTGAAGGGTGGAATCGTCGCCTACCAGAACGAAGTCAAGCACGAAATACTTGGCGTCAGCGATGAGATCCTCGAAAAATACGGGGCTGTCAGCGAACAGACCGTAAAAGCCATGGCCGAAGGCGCCCGCCAAAAATTCCACTGCGAATGGGCGGTCGCCACATCGGGAATCGCAGGCCCTACCGGTGCAGAACCGGGAAAACCTGTCGGAACCGTATGGATGTGTGTCGCCAATAGTTTGCAAAATGAAGCTTTTTGCGAAATTTTTGCAGGAAACAGGGAACAAATCCGTGAAAAAAGCGTGTATAAGATAATGAGCAAGCTCCTTTTTTTGCTAAATAGCCAAAAAAGCACTTGCACAAAAGTTCACTAATTAGTATATTAACAGAAAAAAGATAAAAAACGGAGTCAAAAATGGCCAAGAAAACAACAACACCCACCAGCAACCTTTCCAGCGAAAAAGCAAAAGCAGTCGAAGCGGCAATTGCCCAAATCGAAAAGAATTACGGTAAAGGTTCTATCATGGCCCTCGGTCAACAGCCCGTCGAGGATATCCCGGTCATCCCGACAGGTTGCATCCAGCTCGACATGGCACTCGGCGTAGGCGGGTTCCCCCGCGGGCGCATTATCGAAATTTACGGACCGGAATCTTCCGGTAAAACAACACTCGCATTGCACGCAATTGCCGAAGCCCAGAAACTTGGCGGCGTTGCAGCATTCATCGACGCTGAACACGCTTTTGACGCCGTTTACGCCCGCAAGCTCGGCGTCGATATCGAATCGCTCCTCGTGTCCCAGCCGGACACCGGCGAACAGGCTTTGGACATCGCCGAAACGCTCGTCCGCTCTGGCGCTATTGACATCATTGTCGTGGACTCCGTGGCAGCACTTGTACCGCAGGCCGAAATCAACGGCGAAATGGGCGACAACCATGTGGGCCTCCAGGCCCGCCTCATGTCCCAGGCACTCCGCAAGCTTACCGGCATCCTCTCCAAGTCGAACACCTGTATGTTGTTCATCAACCAGCTCCGCATGAAGATCGGCGTGATGTTTGGCAACCCGGAAACAACCACCGGCGGCAACGCCCTCAAGTTCTACGCCACGCAGCGTATCGACATCCGCCGCATTGCCGCCATCAAGAATGGCGAAGAAGTCATCGGTAACCGCACTCGCGTGAAGATCGTGAAGAACAAGGTCGCCGCTCCGTTTACCCAATGCGAATTCGACATCCTCTACGGCGTGGGCATTTCCCGTGAAGCATCCATCCTCGACCTCGCCTGCGAACTCGACATCATCCAGAAGAGCGGCTCCTGGTTCAGCTACAACAACGAACGCATCGGCCAGGGCCGTGAAAACACCCGCCTCTTCTTGAAGGACAACGTAGACCTCTGCAACGAGATTGAACAGAAGATTCGCGAAAGCATGAAGGACGTGGAACTCTTCAAGCTCGGTGAAAACGACACCGTTGACCTCGGTGACGACGGTGAAGGCGAAGCCAGCATACAAGAAGACGCTTAAGGAGCCCCACTCTGTGGTGGGCATGACAATCCATTGTCCGCACGTTAAATGGCGGACACGACACTCCGTTCCGGAACGGAGTCCGAGATGACAGGCCGGGGTGACTAACGCCAACTGCCTACCGCCTACTTTCTACAGCCTACTACTTAAATTTCTTCCTGAAAAAACATAAACCTCGGCCTTTCCTTTAGCCATTGGGATGGGCTGGGGTTTTCTTTTTTATACAAGTTTACACAACTTTAACTTTATGTATTAACTAAACGCCCCTAAAATTATCTATTTTAATTTTATGTTTCTAATCACAAAAAAAACAGTTATCGCCATCAGTTTTTTAACGTCTGCACTGATGGCCAATACCAGTACGCAAAAAATTTGCCCTCGCCTTTTAACGAACTCATCCATGATCGTGAACATCGAGGGAAAATTCATCAACGAAGAGCGTAACAAAACGAGAGCGTCCATCGAATGGAGACACCATAGCGATGCTCTTGACACCTTTTTTGTGAACTTGAACGACAGCCCGTCGTTCACTTACATTACCGCAGGCAAATACCGTTATATGGAATTCAAGGAGGGGAAGGTCAAAAGGCAGCTTGGACTACACCACCTTAGAGACAATATCGGAAAAACGCCTTTAAAACTAGACGACCTGGAGCTTTTAGCAAACGGTTATTTCAAATGCCCGGACACTACAAAGCAAGAACCTAATGTAAACGTGCTTTCAACGGCAGCATCCAATACCTGGTGGAGCATTGTCGTCGATTCACTTCCCAATCCAGAAAAAATGGTCATGCGGGGAGCAACAAAAAAGCCCCGCTACTTCTCCTTAGCCAACTGGAAATCCTACGCTGGAGAACTCTTCCCTACACTCGCAAGCGTTTCAAGCGAAGACTACAGCGGAAGCCTTTGGATTCGTTCCGCATATCCGTCGCAGGCACTTGAAACGGACCCGCTACAGAAGCCCGTCAAGCCAAAAATTCTTTTACCGGTGCCAAAATTATTTGGGAAAATTGCCATGGAAGGGGAAAGAAAAATACCCCTTATACTCAAGCTGAACAAGCAGCTTCTGAGCGAATGATCCGTTATAGAAACGCGTTTTGTCGCGACTCCACAAGCCAGCCTTAACAATAAAGCTGCGAAGGCCTTCCTTCCATGAAATATGGGTTCCAAGAAGGCACATTCTATAACTTAAAGATTCCTTCTTGACGCTCCCACCACTACGCAATATTCCTGTTTTCAAATACGATCCGTCATATACAACTGCAATATTGTTATTGATCGGAAAGCGTCCAAAGCTTTCTAATTCAACAATATAATCGCGGCTAAACACGGGAATATTGCGCTTGTAGTCGTAACTCTTGCCATCAAAGTCCGTGCTGATATCAGAAAGGACGTAATGAGCAACAACACCTATGATGCTGCCTCGCGAAAAGGTGTAGCTCAGATTGATGCTCATATCGAACAACTGCGCGTAATCAAATTCCGCAGTATCCGACTTTCCGACATTGTCGAAGATATAATCGGAATTCCAGGTTTCCGCAATGCGGCCATTCCCCTTCACATCAGCATTCACCATTTCCAAGTTGGATTTGAAATAAAAGTAGCTTTCATAAATAAAATTGAATTCGACTTGCGGATTCACCTTAAACGGTCGAAGTCCAAGCCCGGCGCGGTAGCCACCATAAAATGGAGAAACCTCAACAGAAGCATCCATCTTGAGGTACGCCGAAGCTAAACCAAGCGGGGTCCCGTAATTCATTTCCCCAAGAGGTTCCAGCCAAGTGTAACGAACGCCCAAATTCATCTGAGGCACCCATTGCCCCCAAACCAGCGGAGTATTCACCATGCCGCCCCATGACAGGTTCGGACCATAACGAAGACCAACCAAATTAGATTGGTCAACCCCCATCGCGGCGATGCTCAAGGACGCGCAAACGGCAATATTAAGTAAAATAATTTTAAACAAGGCTTTAATCTTATTCATTTCAGTGTAAAATCTAAAAATTATTTAGCTACTCGCGCAATAAATTCTTATTTTGTGGTCATTGAATACAAGGAGATCCAATGAAATTTTCCCATCTGTGCATACTATCCCTTGGTGCACTCATGCTCTTTGGATGTACAAACAACAAGTATTCCTCTCCCGTGCTGATTGAACGCGGCGTTGGCCAGAACGAATACGAACGTGAGTACTTCATTTCCAAGGAAAGCATGGGCATCGACAAGCACTTGCAGAACACCTTCAAGCAAGGCTATATCGAAGAGGGCATGACGACCGATATGGTCAACCTCCTGTGGGGACCACCCGACCACGAAACTGCCGACGGCAAGGTTTGGGAATACTTCACTCGTGAAGGCAAGCTCATCACCCGCCTCTTCTGGAAGGCTCCGGAACAGGCCCGTCTGAAAGGCTACGAAGCAGAACTCGTCCTCGACAAGATCGAAGGCGACCGCTATGGTGGATCTCCTCCGCCGTCTTCTAGCCGTTCGAGCAACTACGAACACTAGTTTTGGTCATTGGTCTATAGTCAATAGTCTTTAGTTTGTATTGGCGGCAATGCCGCGGAGATTATTCTAATAACCAATAACTATTGACCATGAACTAAATAAAACTGCTCCCCTTGGTTTAACCGCCAAGGGGCTTTTTTTATATGCCCGGTTTAAAATAGGCACTGTATCCGTCCCCCTTACGGGTTCAGGATGACAATTCATATTGCAGGGATGACGAATCCCCTAAAAATTTTCTACATTTACGCGCGTTAAATTTTAAACCTCTCAAGGAGTTAATTATGCGTCAGTATATCATTGCTGGTAACTGGAAGATGAACAAGACCGTTAGCGAATCCGTTCAGCTCGCTAAGGATATCGTTGAAGCCGTTAAGGATGTGAAGAAGACTGAAGTGGTCATCGCTCCGACTTACCTCGCTGCAGCTAAGGTTGCAGACGTTATTAAGGGCACGAACGTGAAGCTCGCCATCCAGGACATCCACTGGAAGGACCAGGGCGCATACACGGGTAAGGTTTCCATCGACATGGTCAAGGAAATCGGTGCTGAATACGTGATCATCGGTCACTCCGAACAGCGTCAGTACTTCCACGAAACGGAAGAAACCGTGAACCTCAAGGTCAAGAAGACTCTCGAAGCTGGCCTCAAGCCGATCATCTGCATCGGTGAAACTCTCGACCAGCGCAACGGCGGCATCCTCAAGGAAGTTCTCGGCCTCCAGGTCAAGGGCGCTTTCAAGGACGTTTCTGCTGAAGACGCTGCAAAGTGCGTTCTCGCATACGAACCGGTTTGGGCAATCGGTACTGGCGTTACCGCTACCGACGAACAGGCTGAAGAAACTCAGGCTTATGTCCGCTCCGTTGTTAAGGAAATCTACGGCGAAGCTGTTGCAGAAGGCATGCGCATCCAGTACGGTGGCTCCATGAAGGGTGCAAACGCTGCTGGCCTCCTCGCTCAGAAGGACATCGACGGTGGTCTCATCGGTGGTGCAGGTCTCAAGGCTGACACCTTCAAGGCAATCATCGACGCCGCTGAAGCCAAGTAACTTTTAACGAAAGGAACGTCACAAATGACAACTCTCTTTTGGGTATTGATCGTCCTCCACGTGTTTCTCTGCTTCTTCCTTGCTCTTCTTGTTCTCGTTCAGAATGACAAGATGGGCGGTCTGGCAGGTCTCGGTGGCATGACTTCGCAATCTGCATTTTCTACCGCCGGCGCAGCGACCTTCATCCAGAAGTTGACCCGTGTCGTTGCTGTGATTTTCTTCATCGTGGTTTTCGCTCTCGGCCTCATCACGGCTAAGCAGGATCAAGTTGTGGAAGAATCCACCATGCAGAAGGCTACTCGCGAAAACGCTTCCGAACAGGCTGTTCCGGAAATTCCGGCTCTCCCGGCAACTTTCAACGCTCCGGCTGAAGCAGCTCCTGCTGCACCGGCTGCCGCTGAAGTGAAGGCAGAAGCTGCTCCGGCAGCTGTTGCTCCCGCCGCTCCGGCACCTGCCACTGAAGCTGCACCGGCCGCTCCGGCTGAAGCTCCTAAGGCAAAGAAAGGCAAGAAGAAAGCCGCGAAGTAAAAGTTTCGATTGACTTGATTTCAAGTCGGTCAAACCGCATTCAGAAGTCCGCCCTTGTCGGGGCGGATTTCTTTTTTGCATTTTAAGTAATTCTATACAAATTAATCAAACAACTTTTAAACCATATCATGATAGGGATAGGCGCCCATTTGCGGTAAGGGTTGCTAAATTTTAGTCGTTAGTTATTAGTCGTTGGTCATTGGTCTCTGGTCATTAACTTATCAACTAAAGACTAAGGACTTGCGATCATTTTCAGAGGTTATATGCAAAACACACTCGTTTCTCCGGTTGGAATTTTGGGTTTTGGCGTTGAGGGCCAGAGCACGTTGCGTTACCTTTTCCGCGAAGGTGTCAAGGACATCGTCGTGATGGACAAAAATCCGGTGACACTCCCGGATGTGCCCGCAGGCGTGAACGTCAAGGTTTGCAGTGGCGAAAATTATTTGGACGGACTTAAGGACTGCGTGACGGTCGTACGTTCGGCAGGCGTTTATCCGATGAGCAAGGAGCTGTTCCAATTTCAGATGAACGGCGGACTCATGACAAGCCAGATTCAGCTGTTTTTAGAACAAACTCAATCTAAAGCAACTGTGGGTGTCACGGGGACTCTCGGCAAGGGTTCTACCGTGAGCATGATTTCGCATATTTTAGACAAGTGCGGCAAGGCAAACGCCATTGGAGGAAACTTCGGCGTACCGGCTCTGGACTTACTCGAAGACGAGACTCCGGACCGCATCAGCATCTTGGAACTTTCAAGCTTCCAGCTTATGACTTTATCTGTATCACCGGATGTAGGCGTCGTACTGCGAGTTTCGACGGAACATCTGGACTGGCACAAGAGCGTTGAAGAATACCGCGATGCAAAGGCAAATCTCGTGCGTTGGCAAAAGCGTGAAGGCACTTGCGTTTATCTGAAAGACGCAGAACCGACAGCAAAGATTGCATCGGAAAGCCCGGCCAAGACAAAGTACGCCGTAAGCCTCGCCGATGGTGCAAGCAATGGAGACGGAGACGCCGTAATTGACGGCGCTACACTTACGATTGACGGCGTGACGCTGTACCTCGCCGACTGCAAAGTGCGCGGCATCTACCAGCTCGAAAACATGGCTGCAGCAACGCTCGCCTGCAAAGCTTTGGGCGTTAAAGTCGCCGACGCGTTCGAAGCGCTCAAGAGCTACGAGACACTCCCCTTCCGCATGGAATTCAAGGGCGAAAAGCGCGGCATCGAATTCTACAACGACAGCTACGCCACACGTCCGGACGCAACGATTGCAGCGACCGGCAGCATGAAGCGCCCGTTTGCGTTGATTCTTGGCGGTTCGGAAAAGAACGCCGACTTCACGGAACTTTCGAACATCTTGGTGAAAGATCGCCCGAATCTGAAGCGCGTAGCGCTGATTGGCGCAACCGCAGAACGCATGCTCGCCGACTTGAAAAAGGCTGGCGTAGATGAAGCAGGAATCAAGACCGCCATCTTCCCCACGCTCGAAGATGCTTTTGCAGACAGTTTGAACATTGGCGAAGGCGGAACGGTCATCATGAGTCCTGCATGCGCAAGCTTTGGGCTGTTCAAGAACTACAAAGTTCGCGGACAAGTGTTTGACAAGCTCGTTGAAGGGGTTTAAGGTCAAGCCCTCGCGCAAAAAAATGATAAAAATGCGCGCACCCCCCTTTACAAGATCAAACATTTAAACTAAATTTGTGCCGTTCCGCTAAGGACCACGCGGTCGTGGTGGAATTGGTAGACACGCTAGCTTGAGGTGCTAGTGGGAGCAATCTCATGACAGTTCAAGTCTGTCCGACCGCAGAAAAAGACTCGATGAAAATCGAGTCTTTTTTATTTAGTTTAAAACGCAACTAAAAATGCGTACGCCAACCCCGGAATAAATCCGGGGTGACATCGTCAAAAAAAATTCAATTATTTTTGCAACAAGAGTTTCCAAAATCAAAAAATTATACTATCTTTGTGTTCGTTCCGCTAAGGACCACGCGGTCGTGGTGGAATTGGTAGACACGCTAGCTTGAGGTGCTAGTGGGAGCAATCTCATGACAGTTCAAGTCTGTCCGACCGCAGAAAAAGACTCGATGAAAATCGAGTCTTTTTTCATTTCTGCGAAAAGGGAGATTCCCGCTCAGGGGCGGGAATGACAAGCAAGGCGAGTGCAGTAAGAATGAGTATACTCATTCTTATTGCCGAGCCGCAGCAGTCAGGTCACGAAGTGAAATGACAGAGCATAAAAAATGTCTTCACATCCATTTCATAAAATTCTACATTTGCGACCATGAACCGTTTTGAACTGAAAAAGACGTCGAAGAAATCCAAGGCCCGTCTGGGTGTTTTGCATACCGACCACGGCGACATCCAAACGCCGATTTTTATGCCGGTGGGCACCGAAGCGACTGTAAAGGCTGTAACGCCCGCACAACTCAAGGAAGACATCAAGGCCCAGATTATCCTCGCAAACACGTACCACTTGTACTTGCGCCCCACAACGCCAAAGATTGCTGCCGCAGGTGGCATCCACAAGTTCATGAGCTGGGACGGCCCTGTGCTTACGGACAGCGGTGGATTCCAGGTGTGGAGCTTGAAGGAACTTCGCAAGATCAAGCCCGAAGGCGTGGAATTCCGAAGCATTTTGGACGGTTCTAAGCACTTTTTTAGCCCGGCAAGCGTGATGAACGCCCAGCGCGAAATCGGCGCGGACATCATCATGGCGCTCGATGAATGTACACCGTACCCGAGCACGGTCAAGGAAGCGGAACACAGCTTAAACTACACGCTCCGCTGGACCGCCGAAGCAATGGAATGGCTCAAGGAACACCCGCCAATCCACGGTTACGACCAGCAGTTTTTCGGCATTATCCAGGGCGGCATGCACACGCATTTGCGCAAACAGGCTATCGAACGCATCGCAGAACTCGGCCCCGATGGCTATGCCATGGGCGGGCTTTCGGTCGGCGAACCGACCGAAACAATGTACGAAATTGCCGACTTCTGCACCGACTACTTGCCTACAGACCACCCGCGCTATGTGATGGGCGTCGGAACGCCGTGGAACTTGCTGGAATTGATCGGACGCGGTGTCGACATGTTCGACTGCGTGATGCCGACGCGTAACGCCCGTAACGGCATGCTCTTCACAAGCGAAGGCGTACTCCGCTACAAGGCTGCCCGCCACGCCGAAGAATATGACAAGCCGGTAGACCCGAATTGCGACTGCTACTGCTGCCGCAACTTCAGCCGTGCTTACTTGCGCCACCTGCACCACGCCGGCGAATCGCTCGGCTACACGCTCGCGAGCATCCACAATTTGCACTTCTACTTGCACTTGATGCAAGAAGCGAAGGACCACCTCGCCGATGATACTTTTGAAGAGTGGGCGAAGGCTAAGTGCGAAGTATTGCAGAGAAACCTTGAATAAATGCCGTTGTGCTTTGGGAAAAGGTAGGTCTTAGGGAGGGCGTGAGCCCTCCCTTGTCATAGATGCCTTGCGATAAGCAAGGCATCGAACCCAATGGGCAAAAGCGAAGTGCGAAGTATTGCAACGCGATTTGCAATAAGGAGTGTTTAGGGAGATGCCCTCCCCATACGCGGATCATGCTCACATAAGTGCTGAAGCACTAAGTGATCAAAGAGCTCGGTGGCGGGCATGACACAATCGCTAAACTTTACTAGATCCTTCCGCCTTCGGCGTCAGGATGACGAGACTGAAAAAACGCCCCGGACTATTGTCCGGGGCATTTTGATGGTTACTTAAGCGCTCCGCAAAGGAGCGCATCAGTCTTTACTTGATGGAGATACGGGCTGTTTTTGCAGCGCCGTTCATCATCACGCGAACAACGTAGTTGCCATTGCTCAAGTTCTTGAGGGAGAACTGGCTTGCACCGGCATTCACATTTTCGCTGAAGCTTTCAACGACATGGCCCATAAGGTCGAAGACCTGGACACGAGCCTTGCCAGCCTTGTTGAAGTTCACATTCAAAACGTTGCCGTTCATACCGAACTTGATACCGCTAGCAGCGCGAGCAACTGTCTTGATGCCAACCTTCGCTTCGACACACTTGAGGTCGTCCACATAGAGATAGTTGATCTTCGGCTGATAAACAACGCCCTTGTAGCCAACAACTTCCCAAGCCATCTTCTTGATAGCACCCCAGTTGAGGTCCTTCGGGTCATTAGTCCAGTTCGGCTGAACAATGTCTTCGACATTGATAACCAAGGTCTTCCAAACCTGGGAATCATCAAGCTGATATTCGTGGTAAGCATAGTCCGTCACAGAACCGTCCTGAACCTTGAAGGTATGAGCGGAGCCCTTGTAACGATAGCTGATAGCACCGCACTTGCTCAAGTCAATACCCTTGGAGGTATCGGCATTCGTATTGAGGCCAAGAGCCACAAACGGAGCTTCGGTATAGGTTCCCTGATCCCAATTGATGTCCTTCAAACCAACAAAGCCCTTAGTGCCATTCGTCTGATCTTCCGTACCCGGGAAAACAACCACATAGCCACCAAGCTGTTGGTCATAGACGTTAGAAATAGAGGACTTTCCACCCGGTTCCTTATCCGTGTAAGCATACCAGGTACCAGTCGTCTTGAGAACTTCGTCAAGATCTTCGACATCGTCGATATCCACAACAGTCTTTGCAACAACCGTAGAAGAAGAACCCGGAACAATTGCGCTAGAAGAAGTCGGAGCAATGACGCTGCTAGAAGAACCAGCAACAACAGAAGAAGAACTCTGGCCAACAGCAGCACTAGAAGAAGACTTCGGCGTATCGCTAGCGCCACCGCTAACAGCAGTGAAGGAAAGACCATCGCACTTCACGTCATCGATGTAGAGGTACGGATACTTGGGCTGGTTCAATTCGTCCGGATACTTTTCGAGGCCCTTGATTTCCCAAGAAAGGCGTGTTGCATTTTCCATCTTGATCGGCTTAGAGCGAGAATCGTCACCCCATGTTTCCTGCTTCAACATGTCCGTCGTAATTTCGACTTCCTTCCAACCTTCAGATGCATCCTTGTTCACGCGGTGATAGTTGTAGTCAGTAACGTCGGTCGTTTCGATAGCGAAGTTGTGGCTTGCACCCTTGTACTTGTACTTGATAGTCTTGCACTTTGCAAAGTCTGCATAAGCCTTCGGAGAATCCTTAGCCGGTTCCTTCAAGAGCGTGAGGAACATCTTGATGTACGGACCGTAAGAGAGAGAACCCTTACCAATCTTGACATCCTTAAGAGCGGCAACATACTTGGACGTATTCTTGTTATCGCCGCTGACCGGATAGACAACCTTGTAAGTCGTGTTGCCGAAATCGTCTTTGATCTTTTCGTTAGAAATGGAGCTTGCGCCACCGTTTTCCTGATCTTCGACAGCAGCCCATGCACCACCGAGGTAACCATAACGGTCGCCATCTTCCATGTCATCGAGGATAGAAGTCGTAGCACCGTTTGCGACACCCGTAGAGAAGCCGGATTCTTCTTCGGCATCACCATTCTGGAGGCCGCAATCCTTATAAGAAGCGCCACCGAGCTTGCCCTTCACATACTTACCAGAATTGGTGTAAGTGAAACCATTTTCGAACATGGCGTTAGCAAATGCAGCAGAAGTTTCGTTCATAGCAGAAGCGTTCCAGTTCGTCCAGGACACGCCCTTCTGAGCCATCCATTCTACCCACTGGTTACTGGAGCCTTCATCCGGCTGGCCATCACCGTTGGCATTGACTGTCCCCCATTCGGTAGCGAACACGGGAACGCCCTTGCCCATTGCAGATTCGGCAGCCTTGTTATAGCCGCCATCGCCCATTCTGTGCGTTGCTGCGTAGAAGTGGAGCGTGCAACCATAGTTCTTGTCGTTGATACCTGCGTTAGCGCAAGCGTCCGGCTGGCTCGACCATCCCGGGCTGCCCACGAGGATGAGGTTATCAGAATACTTACGGATAACCGGAATCACCTGGTCGGCATGCTGCTTCACGGCATCCATGCTACCGGTCGGTTCGTTCCAGATTTCGAAAATCACGTTATTGTACTTACCGTATTCCTTAGCAGCATATTCGAAGAATTTGACAGCATCGTTAGTAAAGCCTTCGGAAGATTCGATGTGCCAGTCAATGATGACGTAAATGTCCTTATCGACAGCAGCATTCACTACGGACTTGAGCAAAGCCTTCTGGAAGCCTTCTCCACCCGTCGTGTAAGAACGGCCTGAGCTATTGAACTTTTCGTCTGCTGCACCGAGAGCAAAGCGCACAACTTCGATACCCATGTCGTCAACCAGGCGGTTGATACCCTTTTCGGAGTAGAAGTCGGTAGAATAGGTGTTGCCCGAGCTCCAGAAGAGGCTCATACCCTTGACCTGAACAGCCTTTTGAGAGTATTCCGGGCAAGAACCAGAAAGCTTGCCACCATTTGCGACGAGTTCACCGTATGTGCTCACAGGGCCAACACGGCTTGCAGTGACTGCCATAGCAGAAGTTACGGCAGCACAAGTCAAAAGTGCGAAGACTTTTTTCATAAACATCCTTTTGGGTTCACCCAATCTCCGCAACCATATAATCCCAAGCGAAAGATAAATATTATGGGGGAAAATAGATGTAATTTATTTAGAAACATTGATTTTCATTCAAAAAAGGCTATTTGGGATAGAAAATTTTACAGAAAAAAAACTATTGGTCATTAGTCAATGGTCAGTAGTTATTGGTCAATATTTTTTATTGTCACCAAAAGAGCTATTTCAACCAAAGACTAACGGCCAGCAACCAGAAACCAACAACTAGTTCTTTGCAAACTTCATGGTCCGCAAGCCAAGAGTGGTCTTGAAGCGTACGATATAGACGCCTGCACGAAGCGCACTCAAGTCCACAACTCGGGCGTCACCTACGTTCTTAAGGCCAGCAATATTGACACGGCGGCCGTCGATACCGACAATATCCAAACGGGAGACGTCGGAAGTTCCGATGACAAGGTGTGCAGAACGGGAATCGTAGAAAATCTCGCGAGACACCGCCGGCATGACATTTGCAATCCCAGTCGTTTGAGAAGAACTCGAGCTTTCGACCTTTTCGCTGCTGGAACTAGACTTCGGCGATTCCGAAGAGCTTGAGGATTCCGGATCGGGGTCCGGAATGACGCTAGAGGAACTTTCACTGGATCCTTCGCTCGATGAACTCAGGCTGACGGAAGAAGATGAAGAACTCTGGGTGACGGAAGAGGAAGAATACTCCATCACTTCGCCGTTACTTCCCTTGTAAGCCATGAGTGCGTCCTTGAGTTTCTGGTTCACGTCTGAGGAGGCGTCATCAACAGAATTGTCAAACGTCCACTTGAAATCGCCCCCCTGCAAGCGGCCAGCATAGGCACGAACGTTCGCTACAGCCTGTTCCGGAGAATCCGCCGTGTAGCTGTACATGATGGACTTGTCCGTATCGAAGTTGTTGTAGGTATTTGCGCCCGAATAGGACTTTACGCTAGACGGCACCTGATCATTGCGATTACTTACAACGTAAGCGTCAAAGTCAGCTTTGGAATCAATATCGCCAATTGCAGTTTCTTTGCCTTTAAGAAAATACTTGCTTGCACCATACGGAATGAACGTGTAAGAGCCTTCCATATAATTGTTGTAAGCCTTGATTGTACCGCCAGCTTCCTTGCTGAACGTACCGTTGTTTGTCGGATCACGCTTGGTTCCGCTTGCATAGACGTCGGTCCCTTGCAACGAGGTCATCATCGGATACTTGCAATTGCGGAAGTAGTTTGCTTCCATGAACACGGACGAACCGAGCGTAGAACCTGCGCCGTACTTGGCATTGCCATCGTAATAGTTGTTGTAGACATGGGCGCTGTAGTAACGCACACGCGGATGACGGCTATCGGAATGGTCGTACCAGTTGTGGTGATACGTGATATAGTAACCTTCGCTCGTCCCTTCCTTGAGGCCAAGCAAGTTCGACTTGCCGTTATCCCAGAAGTGGTTGTAGCTGAATGTGATGAAAGAAGACATCTTGCAGTCCAAGGCGCCATCGCCCTTGACCTGGTCCTTGTCGCTACCAGCATGGCCGTAGAAAAAATCATTGTTGTGTACCCACACGTACTGGTTGTTCTGCTGCAAGCCGATGTTGTCGCCTTCGTCAGAATCGACATTCATGAGGCCCAGGTTGCGGATTTCCACATTCTGAGCATTCTTGATGCGAATGCCCCAGCCGTTTACGGTTGCATCGTTACCGATACCTTCCACCGTCACGTAGGACGTTTCGGACTTGCCGAGATCAATCATCATGTCGCCCTGCACAAGCGAATCAGAATCCGTCACATTGCCAATGAAGCGCAAGTCGAGCGGAGTCGTCTCGTAGCCCTTCTTGTAGCAATTCAAGATGCCCTGAAAGCTCTTGCAAGTATTCTTTGTGCCCTTGGCATTCATGGTCACATCCATCGTCACCGAATTCTTGGTACTCTCGGTTACATAAATCACGGCGGCACCATCCTTGAGCGTACCGTCAGCCTTGTAGGCACCCGGAACACGGCCATTGCTGAACGCAAAACCAGCTCGGTCATGAGCTTTGACCGTCAAAGATTTCGAGGTTGTCGAAGCGGTTTCCTTGCCGCCTTTTACAGACGCGACCTTGAGCGTGTAGCTACCGGCCTTGAGGCCGACCACGTCCACACGGTACTTGGAACCGTATTTACGGATGAGCTGGGCATCCACTTTAACATCGTTTGCACCAGCGCCCGAATAATAGACGTTGTAGCTATCGGAACCATCAGATGCCCATTCGGCATAGGCCGATTCTAAAGCACCAGAGGCTGTCTGAAGAGAAACTTGTGCGTTGGCCACAACAAAAAGGCCTGCACACGCAAAAACTGAAACTACGTGTTTCATAAAACATCCCACCACAAAAACGGGCTAACAAATAGCCCCACACCAAGTATTAATATACAGCAATTGTCAATTTTTCGCAACATATTTTTTCGTTGCATTGAAAAATCTGATAAAAGACGCATTTTGTCGCTTTCACGAAAGGTGAATTTTATTTTGCGTGAAATTTTCCAATAAAATTTTATATTGTGGACGCTAGAGTGTGGATGGGAAACCTTAGAGGATGACAATGTTAAAAAAGACTTTTTTAGCAGGCCTTGCTGTATTTGGCCTCGCATTCACGGATAGCTATGCCGGTTTGAGCGATGACGATTACATCGAAGCCGCATGGATGACGACCCGTTTCTATGGAGCCCAGCGTTCTGGTCAGGGTCCGAACTGGATCCTCGACGGAACAAATAATCCCACCAGCTTTACAAACGAAAAATATAACGGTAAAGACGTAAGCGGCGGTTGGTTCGACTGTGGTGACCACGTGATGTATGGCCAGTCCCAGGGTTACTCCTCCTACGTTTTGGCACTCGCATTTGCAGAATTTACTACAGGTTTTTACGACCTCTACACCGGTGATTACACCGACTACAAGGCAAGCAAGGATTATACCCGCAAGGGTGGCAAGCCAAACGACGTGCGCGATCTTCTCGAAGAACTCCGCTACGAAGCCGATTTCTGGGTCAAGGCTGCCATTGACGAAAACAACTTTGTGACCGTGAAGGGCAACGGCAACCAAGACCACAACAAGTGGGTGACCGCCGGTGCCATGACTAAGCTCGGAACTGGCGACGGTGGCGAACCGCGCGAAATTACAGGTAACGCAAACGATGCTTATACACCGGGTATGGCCGCAGCAATGCTCGCCGTGATGGCCCGAATCGATCCCGATGAATCAGCCCGCGAAAAATACCTGAAGGCAGCAAAGACTGCATTTGCCTACGCCAAAAAGCACAAGGGCGTCACAAATTCCCAGGGATTCTATGAAAGCAGCTGGTGGAACGGCATCTGGGAAGACGGTCCGTTCCTTGCGGCAACAGAACTCTACCGTACCACCAAGGATGAATCTTACAAGACCGAAGCCAAGAATTTCTACGACAAGATCGACTTCGACAAGAATAGCTACTCCCGCTTTAGCTATTCTGATGCAAGTCCGCTCTCTAACATTATGGGCGAATACACTTTCAATTTCCATCCGCCTGCAGACTTTTCTGGAGCGGTAGGCTACCTCGACAGAATGTACCTGGAACAGACAGACAGCAAGGGTATTTACAATAAAGAAACGGGTGGTCCAGGCAAGTTCTCTACACGCACACCATCTGGCGGCGCATTCCTTTATGCCCTTTATTCCAAGTTTGCAAAAGACGATTCTTACGACGAAGCCATCGAAAAGAATATCGCATACCTCCTCGGCGACAACAGCAACAAGAAATCTTACGTTGTCGGTTTCGATCGCAACGGAGCCAAGGCGCCGAGCAGGCCGCACCATCGCGGTTACTATGGCAACGAAGATCCAGGTCGCGACGTCAATGGTGCAGGCAATCCTCCTGAAAAGAACAAACTTTTGGGCGGCATGATTGCAGGCGACTTCACGAGTGGCAGCCACAACGGTTCTACCGCAAACTGGCAGGTGAACGAAGTTTGCGTAGACTTGAACGCACCGCTCGTTGGCGCTCTCGGCTACATCTTGAGCAAGCGCGCCCCGGTCAAAAAAGTCGGAAGCGATATTGAAGTTCCAGAAGAAAAACCTGATTCTTCAGGAAAAGAAAGCATCATTGGCGGACGCATGCTGAACACAATGGCTTTCAACGTCATCCGCAATTCGTCATCGCTCGAAATCAGCAGTGCAAACAACACCCCGTTCAAAGTTCAAATTTTCAGCTTGAGCGGCAAGCTTGAACAGGAGTTCACAAGCAAAGGAACAAGCCTGAATGTGAGCCTCAGAAATAAAGGCATGCAGATTATCAAGGTTATGTCCAAGAATGCAACAAAGACATTCAAGGTGAATAATTACTAAAGCGGCTTCGCCGCACATAGCAAGAGTGCGCGGCACTCGAAGCAATTTGATCGAACTTAGAAGCCCGTGCAAGATGCGCGGGCTTTTTTGCATTATTGTTTAATACGTTCAATCGCTTCTTTGAAAATCGCAGGGTCTTGCAACAAGCTCATCACAACCCAGCCATCTTCGTCAAAGTCAAAGAAGAAGCCTGGCTGCACAAGCACATGCTTTTCACGAAGCACGCGGAGCGTGAGTTCTTCGTCGTCATCGCCGAGACGCACAACGGCGTACCAGCCGCCGAGAACTTCGGGGCAATACTTGGACGGAAACGCTTCGCGGAGCGTCTGCCAATTCTGTTGCAAGCGGTTAAGAACTTTAGATTCGTAAGCTTCGGAAAGTTTAAGCAGAGATGCGCCAAGAGCCTGCGCTGGCGCAGAAACGCTCAAGTATGCGTCTTCGACGAATTCAAGAGCCGCGCGAATTTCTTCGAAATTTTCGCGAGGGGCGTAGAACGCCATCCAGCCGAGCTTTAGCTGCGGCGAGCCCACGGCCTTGCTGAGACCGTTCAGCCAGAAAATCGGGCACTTCGGTCCATCTTTTGGAAGGTTGATAAAGTCACCTCCGCCCGCATCCCAGAGATCCTGCTCCTTCGAACCTAACTCAACTAAGTCAACAAGTTGACTAGTTTCGTATATCGACTCCACTTCGTTTCGCTCAGGATGACAAGGCGCGAAAACATATTGCCAAGTGCGCGAGACTTTATCCGAGAACGCATAATCACCAAAGACTTCATCGACGACGAGAATCATGTTGTTCTCTTCGCAGAATCGCACCGCCTCGTTCCATTCTTCACGCGAGATGCAATGACCTGTAGGGTTATGCGGCGAAACAAGCAACAAGATTTTCGCGCGTTCCGGCGCCGCCAAGAGGCTATCGGAATCCAAAACAAAGCGGAAACCAGATTTTACTGGATTCTTCGCTCCGCTCAGAATGACGTTGTTTTTTGCAGCAATTTTGTCATTATGGGAACGTGCGCCCTCTCGTCTAATCTTCAAGAAGTACGGAGCACATTCCAGATGTTCGAGCTGCACAAGCGTATCCAAAAGCGGATAGCCGGGCATCGGCGTTAAAATCACATCGCCCGGATCGCAGAAGGTCTTGAATAGCACGGAATAAGCTTCACTCGTGCTTGCGGTAAGGATTATCTGTCCTGCCGTAAAATTACCACCGCGTTCACGGTAATACTCCACCACCGCCTCGCGAGCTGATTTCCAACCCGCAGCATCGGGATTCCAATTGCCAAAAGCTTTACGGCCTTCATCGACCGCATCATCCAAATCCACCGGCAAGCCAGCCTTCACAGGCGAGCTCACAGTCATGTCGATAAACGGAAGCGCATCCGAATTTGCGCACTCTGCAAGAACATCGGCTTTTGCGCGTTCCAGTTCAGCAAAGAACGGCGACGGAGAAAGATCTTTAGGAAGTCGAGAAGAAAGCATGGTAGCTCAAATCTAGCAAATGCAAATGGCTCTCTAAAATCCGACTCCCTAATTCACAATTCCATCAGTCCCTGACGCAACGGACGTAATGTCCGTATTTTTTCTTTATAGAGCGTATATTCGTAGTATTGGATGAATAAGGAATATTCATACGATATGCATAATCATCATTCTCTGGGGTTGAGCTCCAAAAGAAGGCGTTATCTCCCAAATAAAGATAATTGACTTTATCATGTTCGCTGTCATCAATAAATCTTCCACCTGCAGGCAAAGCCGAAAAACCAAATTCATCGTCGCCATTATTAGAAAGGCTCCCCGCTTGAGCCTTAAGGTACTGCCCCGCCATAATTTGTCCACCATATTTAGATTCCAACACCTTCCATTCATCATAACTCGGCAGATGCCAACCATCCGGGCAGACATCCTTTGCGGCTGTCCAATTATAAAGGCGCCCTAGCAACTTGCAGTATTCAGGTTCATCATTATAGCACCAGCTTCCATTCGCAAGGCTTGGAGTTTTTGTGCTATCCGCATAATTCAAATTCTGAGCCATCCATACCTGTTTGCCAATTTTCTTTGTCTTGTAAACCTGTCCATCTCGAGGATCCACAAGAGAATCGTAGATAACATTAGGGTTAAGATATTCCTCTCGAGAAACCACACCTAACCATTCGTCAACATGTTCTAAATACAGCGCAGGAGCTTGGATTTTAGGCAAAGAATCTTTATCCATAACGCAACGAACAGGGAGAGGATACCCCTTGCTATCGTCAATCAAGGATACATATAGACGATCTTCATAAATTCTGAATTGATACGCACCTATGGAGTTTACCTCTGTAGAAGTCCATGCATGCGTTGTCTTTCCGACATCAGCAAAATCACCTGCTGAACCGAGCTTATAGCCCGTAGGCAACGCAGAAAAACCATAATCATCAGCATTGTCTTCAACCGACCATCCTCGCTGGGCACGGAGTTCTGCTGCGACGAATTCATTATTGGTACCGCCGTACTTGCCAACGTTGTCGAACAATCTCAGATACTCGTCTTTCGAGGGCAAATGCCAGCCCGCAGGGCACACGCCTTGCACACTTGGTGGCAGCGAACAAAAATTACCATGTTCACAGCCCTTTCTATCTACCGCGGCAGACCACAAATAATAACGACCATACTTAGCACAATCATCATCGGTACAATAGCTATATGCCGTTTCGTAATTCAGGTTTTGAGCCATCCATACTTGATCGTCAATAATAACAGTCTTATAAACCTGATTGTCTCTTTCGTCGAGGATTTCACCATAATCCCCGGCGGCAAGCATTTTCTGATTCAGGTATTCCGTCGTAAAGCACTTGTATTTTTTGCAATCGTAAGTACCAGAGGGTTTTACCTTCGAGGCTGCATAGGTCTTGATTTCTGAAGAACTCGATGTGGCGTTCTTATCCGACGAGCTACTTGACGATTTTGCGGAGCTTGAAGAACTTTCAGTTCCAGATTTCGCATCACTTGATTTTTTCGTTTCACTGCTAGATGAATTAGATTCCTTTTTTTGAGAATCGCTAGACTTTATCGCCGCTTTTTCTGACGAACTTGATTTAACGGATTTTGAGTCACTGGATTTGTCGTCATCTTGAATTTCGGATGATGAAGATTCTACATCATTTGCAATGGGATTATTTGATTCATCATCTCCACAAGCGATGAAACTAGACAAAAAAATACAGACGAAAAAAAACGCAATGTGCTTATTCATAATAAGCTCCTTCCTTATTTTGTAAATATACAAAAATTTATTTGGACAAAAAAAATCCGCACAAAGGCGGACTTTATATGAGGAGCGCAATTGAAAAGTGCGCAGCCAACGTGTTTACTTCTTGCGCTTTTTCAAGAAGCTTGCAAGGGCAAGCGCAAGGACAATTCCCGCCGGGAGAACAACGGCAATCGTAAGGAGAATAAGCTTTTGAACATCGCTTAAGCCCTTGAGAGATTGCTTGAAGTTCTTGAGTTTAGTACGCAGGCCCGGCTTTGCAACCTTGCCGTTTTCACCATCTACGGCGCCGTCAGCATCGTTAGCATTAGCCAAGTCTTCGGAACCGGCGAAAGCCTTGAATCCGGGAATCAGAGCAAACAACTTAGACGCCGAATCCTTGACGGGTCCGACAAAACGGCTGACATAAAAGCGCACCTTGCCATAGACTTTTTTGAAAGGGCGTTTCAGTTGTTCTAACATAATTTTCTCCCGTTTTTTTAAGAAGGAGATTCCCGCTTACTTCGACTGCGCTCAGCACAGGCTCCGGCGGGAATGACATTTCCTTGTTTACTTCTTATACAGCAAGTTCACGCCGCCGAAGAGAGCGCGCATGTTCGCCTTGAGCGTATCGCTCGAGACACCGCGACCTTCAACTTCTTCGCCGTTAGCCTTCAAGACAATGCGGCTTAAGCCTCGACCTGCCCACATCTTATCCTTTTCAGGAACGACGAGCTGGCGGTACTTCACGAGTTCGACCGGCAAGCCGATTTCACGCATGAGCATAAGAGCGGCTTCAATCGGGCCTTCGGCCGTCACGGACTTCACAAGCGCTTCTCCATCCTTCTTGAAGTGGAAAATGAAGCGGTTTTCGTCTGGGATAACTTCGATGTTGTTGAACACCAGGCGACCGTTCACATTGACGAACTGTTCGCGGAACACATCAAGCACGCGATCGGCACTGAGTTCGCCTTCCTTTTCGCTCAGTTGCTTGAGGACCGGCTGCAACTTGGAGGCTTCCTGCAAGGTCATCTTGTAGCCGAACTTCGTGATGATTTCGTACACGGCGGTACGGCCGCTCTGGCTCGTGAAGCAGAGCGTATCGTTCTGGTTACGACCGATGATAGAGTAATCAATCGGACGATAAGCGCCCTTCTTCATGTCCTTCGTCTTGGAAGCGCCATCCTGATGGATGCCACTGCGGTGGACGATAGCTTCAGTACCGATCAACGGAGCGCGGATGTATATAGGCACGCCGCTCCAATGGCTCACGAGAATTGCCGTTTCGTAAATACGTTCGAGATGCAGCCCCGTATCGACGCCGGAGTTATGCAGGCCAATCGCGACTTCGTAGAAGTTCGTGTTACCGCAACGTTCACCGAGGCCGTTCAATGCGACTTCGAGCTGGGTTGCACCGACAAAGAAACTTTCAACGGTAGCAGCCGTTGCCATGCCAAGGTCGTTATGGCAGTGCACAGAAATCGTGATGTTCTTGGGCAGAGCTTCATAGACCTGCTTGACCTGGTCGACGTAGAGCTTCGGGCGATAGCGTTCCACCGTGTTCGGCAGGTTGATCGTCGTCGCACCGGCTTCGACAACAGCCTTCAGAACGTCAATCACAAAATCCATGTTTTCGAGGCAGTCGCCAAAATGTTCGGCGCTGAATTCCACATCGCCCTTGTCGCCGACGAGCGACTTTGCAAACTTCACGCACTTCACAGCCTTTTCCTTGACCTGTTCAGGCGTCATGTGCAGCACGTTTTCCATGGACAAAGGGCTTGTGGCGAGGAACGTGTGGATGCGCGGATGCGGAGCGTACTGGACAGCTTCCCAGCAGCGCTGGATATCGCTTTCGATGCAGCGAGCGAGGCCAGAAACCACGACGTTCTTTGCAGTTTCGTCGCCTTCTTCCGCCATCTGCGCGGTGAGCTTTGCAAGTTCCATGACCGATTCAAAATCCATTTCGCTAGACGCAGGGAAACCGACTTCGGCACCTTGCACACCGAGCTTCAAGAGCAACAGATAAACATCTTTTTTCTGGGCGTTGTTCCAGGGCTTCGGAAGAGCCTGGTTACCATCACGCAGTGTTACGTCATAGAAGAATGGTTTTCTCGTTTCAGTCATTTTTATCTCCTTGCCGGCTTCAAGACCGCAAAGTTCCTTTAATTTTTCAATTCCAAAAATAGAATTTCGCCATAAAAAAGAACCCGCTTCGTTCTCGAAGCGGGCGCTTTTAGGTTTAAATTCTTTGAAAATCTTTGAAAAATCCCTAAAACCTCGCTTCGGTAGCGATGCTAAGTAGAAGTAGAAGGTTCAAGGTTTTTCTCATGTGCATGAATATACAAAGATTCGAGGGGAATGGCAAGGGGGGAGCAAGCCCAATTGTTGGTTATTTCACACAAAATAATGTATATTGAAAAAGTCGATTTTTACAGAAGAGTTTTTCAAGCATAAATAAAATGATGTTGCGAGTTGATTTCATCAAGATGGCCGCTATCGGGCTTGCCGTAGCCAGCACTTCCTTGTTTGCAAAATCCACCGACACGCAGTATCAGCAAAATGATTGGTTTGCCGAATTTGGAGGCAACACCTCGATGTATGTGAACCCGGCTGGGATTTCTGAAGCCGATCAGCTCGAATTCAGCGCAGCCTTCTTCAGCACCACAGATGGCGAAGGTAGTCAGGAATACGTCAGCTTGACGTACCCGATTGACTACAAGCACACTTTGGGAATCTCCCTTTTTGAAAATGGCGCTCCATTTGAAGATGGAGAGTCTTATGGCGAAATTGCCGCTCAATTCGGTTACGCGTACAGACTTTTCCACTTGCTTTCTCTTGGCATGAACCTCGATGTACTTTACATCAACCAGTTTGATAAAAACTATCAGCTCAAGGTTAATGCTGATGTGGGCATGAGCTGGAACCCGCTTGCCTCTTCAAAGTACGGTTACTTGCTCATCGGCGTTGCCATGCAAAACCTCCTTGCTCCGACTGTCAGCGAAACAAATGGCGACGATTACAAGCTTCCGACGAACTTAAACCTCTCTTTGTTCTATCGCGGATTTAACCGTCTTCTCGAATTTAAGGCCGAACTTTCCGTAATTAACCTCATCCACGATTCTAAGGATAGAGGGAAGTGCGACCTCGAAATGAGCTTTTCTTTGACCTATTATCTTTTTTCGCACCTCGGGATTCGCGCCCGCTTTACAAAGGAAGGCAATCCGGTCCTCGGAGCGACAATTAAATTCAAGGACTTGAGCATCTTCCGTTACCTCGCTTTTGATTTCGAAATGTCTCACGACGATCTTTGGGCTAAAAAGAACCGCGGCTTTGTGTGGGCTGTCAAACTCACGACCCGATTCGGTGACACTCGCGAAGAGAAGGTCGGCGAAGAACGTTATCGCCGTTTGAAAATCCAACCTGAAAACGACTATTATGCAGCAAAGAGCCTTTACTTGAACCGTCAGTTTTTGGACGCTGCATACGCCTTCGGTGAAATCCAGACCAAGTACCCGACATTTCGCCTTGTGGACCAGGCTGCTTTCTACGAGGCAAAATCTTTCGAAAAACTCCGTATGCACAAGGCGGCTAGGGAAATTTACCGAGATGCCATCAAGCGCTATCCGCAGAGTGACCAACTTGCCAAGTATCACTTCCAGTTGATGAACATCGACTATAAGGAAGGAAAATATACAGAAGCAATGAATAAGTACCAGTACATTGCTCAGAAGTTCGGCAAAAGCGATGCGAAGGCTGACGCTGACTACGTTGCCGGCCAAATCAAGTTCGAACAGGGGCTCTATAAGGAATCCATTGACCTGCACGCATCCATCCCTCCGGGTAACGCAAACTATCTCTACGCCCGTTACACCATGGGCATCGCTAACAGTCGAATGAGCAAGTTTGACGAAGCCGAAAACTGCTTCCGCGCTATTACGGAACTGCCAGTTTCCAACAAGTCCGAACACGACATCCAGAATGCAGCCAAGGTCAAGCTTGGCCACCTATTCTTCTCTGCAGAAAAGCCGGACATTGCAGCCGCTGCTCAGATGTATGGCCTTGTCCAGAAGGAATCTCCGGTGTTCGATGAAGCAATGCTTGGTATCGCATGGGCCTTTATCAAGGCCAACAAGCTAGATGAAGCTATGAAGTATGCCAAGTGGATTATTGATAACCTTCCAGAATCTTTCCTCGTGTCAGAAGCTTACCTCGTGCTTGGTTACTGCAACTTTATTAAGAAAAACTATCGGGAAGCCATTGATGCTTTGGATGAAGCTGGGAAGCGTACGGAACAGCCGATGGTGTCTGTTGCTTCTCGCGACAGTGCCCGTCAGGCTTACGATGCAATGCAGAGTGAATTAGACTCCGTTCAGGTTCTTGCCTTGGATTTTGCAAGCCAGTTACCGACGCCACGTGTGGAAAGCAAGCGTAAAGCATTACGCCCGACGTTAGACAAGGCCAACCAGGCTATTGAAGATTACGCTTCGTTCATGCAGAGAGCTATCCAAAGTGACCGCTTCGAATCCAACCGCAAGCGCATTTTGGAAGATGCTTTCCCTACAAAACCCCTATATAATCCTCCACTTCCTAATTATAATAAGCCCAGTAAACCCAATTATGACTCATCTATTTCACTTGAAGATGATTTGTAGCGTATGGAATTTTAAGGGATTAAAAGAAATCGATTTTAAAAGTGGTTTGCAAAATGCAAAAAAGAAAACCCGACTAAATCGGGCTAGATTTTTCACTTAATAAGAAAAGCAATCACCGATTTCTTGGTAAGATTTCCTTTTTAGGAACCTTGAAAAGTTCAGCCGCTTTCTCTGGGGTCAATATTCCGGCATCGACCATTAACTGAGCATCTTCTTTATGGGCATCGTCATGTCCTTGAGCATAGGCCCCTTGTCTCTCGTAAAGCAAGTCTGTCATACCGTCAACCTCGTTCAAAAGAATTTCGTCGGTGTACCCTGTCAAAGATACATCTTTGATGAAATCCTTGTCAAGTAGGCTTTTTAACTTTTCTTCGGGAATATCTTTTTCTTCAAGGACATCGCGGAAAATGCGTAACATATCAGCTCGGGTAGACTGTTCTCGAACTTCTAGGGGTGTTCTATCTTCTATTGCGAAAAACTTTTCGAGTTCTATCAAATAGACATCCAACTTGTCATAAAAGTGACGCCGATTGCGTACGAGTTGTGAGTGATGAAGATAGGTGTTTCTTTCTAGAGGAAATTGGTTTTCGGTCAAGATTGAGAGCACATAAATGTGTGGCAATTTGTAGGTTTGCGATTTTTTAACGGTGCGGGTAAAAACCCGAGATGTGTAATAAATAAGACGATCAACGAAAAATTTGTTGTAATTCTGCTGAACTTCGATAAGGATGGGCGCGCCTGCTTCCGTAGTGCCGTATATGTCAAAAATGGCTGTTTTATCGTTTAGAACACCAGGATTTTCTTGAACACCTAAAGTAAACGATTTGATGGCGTTTCCTCCTGTAAGTTCAAGCATAGCATTCAAAAATTTTACTGTACGTTCGGGTTTTGCCTCGTTCGCTATAAGCATTTTGAAAATGCCATCGCTAAAAGGATAAACGTTCCTATACGTTTTGCGATATTCTGCCAAATGTTCAGGATGCTCATGGACGTCTTTTACCATAGCGAAAAATTCATTGCGATTCATAATCATTCCCCTATTTGGTTTAGGGCAAACAAAATACATCAAATATTTTTGAAAATGTGAAAGTTTGCAAATTTTGCAAACAACCGTTAGCAAAAATTGAAAGATTGCAAACAATAGCCAACATTTAGAACCATTTCCCAATTGGTCAATTTCGTAAAGCCCAGATTTTGTATATTCAATCTGTTGTATGCAAATAAATAAAATAACGATCACCCAGGCGATTGAATTTTTTAAAAAGAAGGATTTGTGGGCGAAAATCGCCTTTACCATAATCTTTCTTTCGTATTTATCTTTTTGTCACACGTGTTTTAATCCAATTGCGGGGGAAGACTTTCCTATTTATGAGAATAATTATCCGGGGGATTTGTATGGCTTTCGGGCGAAAAATAAAGGCGCAAAGCAATGCGAGTTGGATGGCAAGAAAATTTTCCTAGAACGGGAGAATCAGAACGAATCTTTTTGGTATGACTTTTTTGTTGAAACCCATGCTCCCTATGTTTGGCATCTCCAGTATCAGGACGATGACAATGCAAGAAAAAATATTTTGACATATCGGTTTGAGCCCCGTGGAGGTATTGGGGCAGTTGTTCAGGGAACGGGCATCGGAATTGATGAACGGCAAGATTCTATCTTAATTTTTTATGATGCTGAACCACTAGATGGCTTTACAATTGAGCCTAGTCCGTTTAGCAATAAAATTGTAATCGAGAAAGGGAGTCACTATCGAGGTAGTAGTGTAGCACGCTGTTTTATGAGGTGGTTCAATTGATCAAGAAACTAATAGATAAACTCTTTACCTTGACTGCTTTTATTTCTGCAGTGTGCTTGGCAGTTCATTATGCGCCAACGTCCATGATTTTTGTAGATAATAGTCTTGATTCTGTTTCCGACAGACCGGATGCGCTGTTGTTTTCTTTAGTGACGCTTGCGTCGGCTATTTTGTTATTACTGGATGTATTCTCGCTGAAAATTAAGATTGTCCAAAATCAAGTTTGGAAGATTTTTGCGGCGATTGGAATTATTCCGATTCTGCCTTACGCCTTGTTTGGGTTAATCTTGTTCGTGTTTGATATCATCTACTATATAAAAACATTTTTTTAATTTTTAGTCAGTTTGTTTTAGCGGGTATATTAAAAAGATTGATAGTCCACAAGTAGACTAAAATCCCTTAAAAACTGAAATTTTATATCTTTTCGGTAATTATGATTTTACTCGTCGCCGAAAAACCTTCTGTTGCCAATCAACATTACAAGCCAATGCTGGAGCGTATTGAGGGTGAAAAGTTTACGCAAGGCGACGGATGCCTAATCGGCAAGAACCATTGCATCACATGGTGCGTGGGTCACTTGATTACGCTTGCTCCGTTGGACGCCTACCCCGGTTTCGAGGGCGGTTGGCGACTTTCGAACTTGCCGCTTTTGCCTGAAAAATTCAAGTTGATGGAAATCGAGAGCACGCGAAAGCAGCTCGCGGTTGTGCGCGACATGATGGCAAGGGCGGATGTTCTTGTGAACGGCGCGGACGCGGGTCGTGAAGGTAATTTGATTTTCGACTTGATTCTCGACTACACGCCGGACTTCCGCAAAAAACAAATCAAGCGTTTGTGGGTGAACAGCTATGTGGCAAAGGACTTGGACAAGGCTTGGAAGAATCTGGAAGACGCGACGGAACGTTTGAACTTGAGCTATGCGGCAAGGCTCCGCCAGCGTGCCGACTGGATGGTCGGACTGAATGCGACTCGTGCATACACGCTCACTGCCGGGCGCGGAAAGATGATTTCTGTGGGGCGTGTGCAGACACCGACACTGAACTTGGTCGTGGAACGCGATGCAATTGTCGAGCAGTTTAAGGAACTGTTCTATTACAGCGTTGTGGGGACGTGGAAAGGGTTCCAGGCGCAATTATTAGACGAAAGACGTGGTTCGGCAGGCTCACCAACCTTGACGAAAGACGAAAGGGGACAACGTCATCCTGAACAACGTGAAGGATCCAGTGAAGTAATAAAAGGCGATGCAGGTACGGCATCCGGCACGACAGCAGAGGCGAAAGTCGCGACAGAGGCGAAGGTCGCGGCGGACAAGCAAAGCAATTTAAAAGTTGCGATTTTCGAGAAAGAAGAACCAGCGCAGGCTGTTATAGACAAATGCTCGCCGCCGGAAGAAGCAACAATTGCAAAGGTTGACATCCAACAAAAAAAGCAGTTCCCGCAAAAGCCATTCGACTTGACGGAACTGCAAAAAGAGGGCAACAAGCGTTTTAAATACAGCGCCCAGCAAGTTCTCGACTGCGCCCAAAACTTGTACGAAAAGAAATTGCTCACCTATCCGCGTACAGACTCACAATACTTGCCGGACACGATGCAGCAAGAAGCATACGCGCTTGCACAAAGGCTTGCCACACCGCAAGAAAAATCAGTCATGCGCAGCGTGAACGAAAACTTTGTCTTCATCAACTCCAGTAAAGTCACAGACCACTTTGCCATTATTCCCACGGGAGAAGAACCGCAAAACCTCCCTGAGATGGAAGAGAACATCTACAAGCTCGCAAAAGAACGCTTTGTGCAGGCATGGCTCAAGCCGTATGTTTGGAGCGAAATGGAAGTGCTACTACAGACGAGAGACGAGAGAGGAGAGACGAGTGATAGCAACGTCATCCTGAGTGATAACGAAGGATCCAGTGACAATTCAGCCCTTCAACTGGGCGCAGGGACCTCGGAGCTGTTCCGGTTGAAGCTCAAGCGAAATGAAGATTTAGGTTTCCGTGCACTCGTCAAGGAAGAAAAGAAGAAAGGCAAGAAGACGAAAGACGAGAGACGAGAGACGAGAGATAATGCAACAGCGGAAGACTCAAAGGGCGATGGCGATGACATCACGAACATTGTCGAGACGTTCCCGGAATGGAATCTCGGGGACCATGCTCCATTTGACAGTCTAGAACTGCAAAAGAAAAAGAAGAGCAAGCCCAAGTACTTCACCGAAGCAACACTCCTTGCCGCGATGAAAACGGCGGGCAAGCAAATCGAAAACGAAGAACTTGCCGAAGCCATGAAGGAACGCGGTCTCGGAACGCCAGCCACGCAAGCAGGCATCATTGAAACGCTCAAAAAACGCGGATTCATCGAAGCGCAAAAGAATTATCTTGTCAGCACCCAGCGCGGACGCGAAGTCATCGCGCTCATGGACGAAAAAGTCAAATCGCCCGAAATGACCGGTGAATGGGAATTCAAGCTTTCGCAAGTTGAGAAAGGCAAGCTCACGCCAATCGAATTCCGCGACGGCATCGTGAATTACGTCAAGGAACTCTTCGAACATTTGCGTCAAAAATACGGCAGCCAGTTCGAACGCGAAACCGTCACCGACGCGATTCCTTGCCCGAAATGTTCCAGCCCGCTCGAAATTGCGCCGTGGGGCTACGTCTGCAAAAATGAGGAATGCGGTTTCAAGGCGGGCCACACCATTGCCGGCCGCACATTGAGCCATGCCGAAATGGCGACACTCCTCAAAACAGGCAAGTCCGATTTGCTCAGCGGATTCAAGAGCAAAAAAGGAACAACATTCAGCGCCACGCTCACATTAGGCGATGACGGCAACATCGGCTTTGAATTTTCCGACGACGCCCGTGCCAAAACGCCAACCAATTACAAATGCCCCAAGTGCGGCAAAATGCTTTTGGATTCCGGGAACCGCCTCATCTGCGAAGGGAGCGACGTCACCACATCGAACAACGAAAATGGCGACCCGACACTCACGCCAGACACAGCCCCGACTTGCGACTTCGTTTTCTACAAGACGATTGCCGGGCATGTCATGAGCGACACGGAAATTGCAGAACTTTTCAGCAACGGCACGACCGAAATCATCTGCGGATTCTTGACCAAGAAAGGAACGACTTTCAACGCCAAAGTCGTCTGGGACAAGGATTTCAAGGCGACATTCGCTTTCGAGAACGACGGCCATTTCCACGGCACCGAAACCAAGTTCAACTGCCCGCTCTGCAAAAAGAAACTCGAAGAAAACAAGAACGCCATTTTCTGCCCAGCTTGTAACTTTACCCTGTTCAAGTCCGTTGCTGGCAAAAAGCTCCGCGTAGCAGACATTAAGGCTCTCCTCACCGGCGGCAAGACAGAACTGTTGACCGGATTCAAGAGCAAGAAAGGAACAGAATTCGACGCCTACCTAAAGCTCGGCGAAGATGGTCGCACGAATTTTGAATTTGTCCACAGAGACCTTCCCTGCCCTTGTTGCGGCGACCAACTGCGATTCCGTAGCGGCACGACCACGCAAACGCCAAACGGAGAAGTGCAAACACTTGCCGCCTACGTGTGCATGAATCCCGCCTGCAATTACGGGATTCCCAAAACATTCTTCAAGCGTGATTTTTCCGACGAAGAAGTCGAAACGCTCCTCAAGAACAAATCTACGCCAATCCTTGAACCGTTCAAGAAGAACGACACGACATTCAGGGCTGCGCTAGAACTCCGCGAAGGCGGGAAGATAGCATTCAACAAGCTTACCGTGGAAGTGATAAAGAAGGGGTAACCATCAAAACCCGCCGAAGCATCCATCACTACCAGCAAGGCGAGTGAAGCGAAAACAAACTTGTTTGTTTTCATTTCCGAGCCGTAAAGGGAGGCGCTTGCGCCTCAACGAGGTTCGAGATTTTCAATCTTAAAATTCTTCTTAGAATTTAATCTCGAACGAGTCGCCTTTTTTCCTGTTTTTTTAGAGGATTTGGAGTTTTTACGGGAGTTATTGTTCATTTGACGCCTACGGCGTCCGCGGCTGCACTCGGTTATAAAATTATGCAAGCATAATTTTGCAACACTCGTTTTGCACGCTCTTTTGACATAAGGATTGCCTTTGGTGTATATCCATACACCGATTTTAATTAAACTTTTTTTGTGGAAAACGAACTCCCACCCATGGGAGTTCTTTAATCTTTTAGAATTTGTTAAAATGTTTACTCAATTTTAACACAACGAACAGAATATCCGTTCGACTTTTCTCCACGACGATTCTTTTGTGTACCTGTATTATCATCGCTATTTACAGAAACAAAAGCAGAATATGCAAATAAAGTGACATCATATTCTTGTTCCTGCGGATATGTCCAAAAAACAGCATCTGTCAAATTTTTAAATGTTCCATTTTCAAATCTAACCCCACCACCGATTAAGGAGAACCCACTAGCATTGTTACCATGGAAACATTGCGAACGAAGACCTTTTATTCCATCACCATATTCATCATTATAATCTCTTATTATTTCGAAATCATCCCAAGTAAACAAGCGCCATCCATCAGGGCAAATTCCCTGATGATCACGTCTAATTTTTTTATAACAACTTTCAGTATTGCATCGGCTCGGCAACTGCATCATTTCAGCCCACTGATACAAGCCACCATACTTGTCACAATTCGTGGTATCGTTATTGTAGCAATAGCGTTCGATCTTCGTATCGTCATTTTGGTCATTTTCACCAAGAACCATTTCACCGATATTCAAATTTTCGGCCATAACGGTTACCTTTTCCCCAGTCTTTGAAGAAACTGCGGTATAGTAGTAATAACTACGGCCATTACGCGGGTCGGTAAACTGTTTGTAGATTGTATCCCTAAGATTCCAATTATCCGCAAGACATTTAAAATGGTCATACGGAACATACTCGCTACTGGAGGATACTTTTTTACTTGAGCTCGATGCAGGAGCGACAGAAGATGACGAGACAATCTTTTGGCTAGAACTGGATTCTACTTTTTTGCTAGAAGAGGATTGCTTACTGCTACTGGATCCTTCGCTACTGCTCAGGACAACGGAAGAAGAAGAAACCGTCTTGACGGAAGACGAGGAAGTAATCTTTTGACTAGAACTTGATGGATCCCCTTCGCTACGCTTCGAGGATGACGACTTCACGTCATTGCGAGGAGTCGAAGAGGACGAAGCAATCTTTTGGCTACTAGAAGAAGATACATCCTTCTTATTGCTTGAAGAGGAAGAAGATTCTTCCTTTTGAATACTGCTGGAAGAATCTTTTTCTTCGCTATTGGGTGACGTACCGCTATCGCCGCCACAAGCGATGAGGGCTATGGACAAGAAAAGAGCTAGCAGAGATTGCTTCGCTACGCTCGCAATGACGCTATTCATTCCAAACTTTCTCATTCTGTACTCCTTTTTCAGCAGCAAGCGCAAAACAAGCACATGCCGCAGACCTCTTCCATATACCCAATAAATATTAGAAATTTATTATTAAGCACCTCAAGAGGTCCTGAGACCATAGGCCACAGAACCCGTTTGAGGTGTAAGAATTAACCCTTATTGACTTCCGGGATACCGATTTCGATTTTTCCGTACTTGGCTTCGTATGCCTTGAGGGTTGCACCAAGCATAATGGCAAGGCGCTTTGCCGTGAACGGAGTCATCACAACGCGTTCGGCGAGATCAACATCGACTTTTTCCTGATTCATTTTCCAGGCGCGATTTACGCCCAAGAGCACCATAACTTCTTCGCGACCGGCAACAACATTGGTCGCATTCACATAAAGGCTCTTCATGTTCGAGTCGTTCCATACGACTTCAGGCGGGCGGCTTCAGAATGACGCGCAAGGATGGCGACCCCGGAACAAGTCTGGGGTGACAAGTGGCGGGCATGACAGACCAAGGTAACAAGGACAAATCTCAAGCCTACCACATCTATAGGTTAAACCAGAATTGGGGACATTTCCTTTAGAATCGCTCCCACATTTTACTATCTTTGCACTCGTTTAAAGCGGGTTAAAGATGAGCGAAAATTACAAATACGGATTTGTCACTGATATTGAAAACGAAGCCTTCGAAAAAGGTCTTAACGAGGATATCATCCGCAGGGCGTCAGCGCTCCGTGGCGAACCGCAGTTTATGCTCGATTTCCGCTTGAGAGCCTACGAAAAGCTCAAGACGATGGAACAGCCCAACTGGGGCGAACTCCACTTCAATCCTGTCGATTTGCAGGACATCGTCTATTACTCCGCACCGAAGACCAAGAAGAGCCACGAAAAAATTGAAGACGTGGATCCGGAACTCTTGGCGACTTTTGAAAAGCTCGGCATCCCGCTCGACGAACAGAAGCGACTCGCAAACGTAGCCGTCGATGCCGTGTTCGACTCCGTCAGTATTTACACGAGCCACAAGAAGAAACTCATGGAAATGGGCATCATCTTCTGCTCCATCAGCGATGCCATCAAGGAATACCCGGAACTCATTGAAGAGTATCTTGGTAGCGTGGTCCCCGCTGGCGACAACTACTTTGCGGCCCTCAACAGCGCAGTCTTTGGCGACGGAAGCTTTGTGTACATTCCGCCTGGAGTCAAGTGCCCCATGGACCTTTCCACCTACTTCCGCATCAATAACAAGGAAGCAGGCCAGTTCGAACGCACGCTGATTATCGCCGATGACGACGCGAGCGTGAGCTACCTCGAAGGCTGCACCGCCCCCGAATTTTCGAGCAAGCAGCTCCACAGCGCCATTGTGGAACTCGTAGCTAAGGAAAACGCCAAAATCAAGTATTCTACCGTGCAAAACTGGTACGCAGGCGACCGCGAAACGGGCGCAGGCGGCGTGTACAACTTCGTCACGAAGCGTGGCAAGTGCGCAGGCAAGAACAGCCGCATCAGCTGGACGCAGGTCGAAACGGGATCTGCCATCACGTGGAAGTACCCGAGCTGCATTTTGCAGGGCGACAACTCCGTCGGTGAATTCTACAGCGTGGCCCTCACGAACGGCCACATGCAGGCTGACACCGGCACGAAGATGATCCACATCGGCAAGAACACCAAGAGCACGATCATTTCGAAGGGTATCAGCGCGGACTACTCCAGCAACGCCTACCGTGGCGAAGTGAGCATCCGCAAGTCCGCCACAGGCGCCCGCAACTACACCCAGTGCGACAGCATGCTCGTCGGCACCAAGAGTGCCGCCCACACGTTCCCCTACATCACAGTCGCGAACGCGAGCGCCCAGACCGAGCACGAAGCTACGACCAGCCGTATCAGCGAAGACCAGCTGTTCTACTTCGAAAGCCGAGGCATCAAGCGCGAAGACGCCATTCAGGCCATGGTGGGCGGTTTCTGCAAGGACGTGTTCAAGGAACTCCCGGGCGAATTTGCCACCGAAGCGCGCCAGCTCCTCACCCTCAAGCTCGAGCACAGCGTCGGTTAATGCAGTTTAGAGCCATCTAATTCAATCGTGGACATTTAATTCAAAAGGAAAGGGCCGGAAATTTTAGTTTCCGACCCTTATTGGTGTATATGGAGTACTTTATATATAGCATTTTTTAAATTACATAGTGTCATTTATTTCCTTTTTTTAATAAAAAAATATTTTTTCATACAAACATTGTACTTATAACTTCACAACTTAAGAACTAATAAACAAATTATAAACTGTATATAAAAAATTCTCTATAACTTTATAGAGAATTTTTTTACATATGAGTTTGTTCGATTTGTCAGTTTTGGTGTATTTTAAGGCTTTTCGCTTAAATACCTCAAAAATTTAAAATGATACAAATAACTTATCTTGCCACTATCTGGCGCTGAATCTGTTCTGAAAGTTCCACACTACCGATTTCAGCGATGCACTTTAGAGCAAATTCTTCTGCCGAACCCGGTCCACGGCTCGTAATGATGTTTCCATCGACCACGACACGTTCTTCCGTAAATTCACGACATACAAGTTCCTTCTCGCAGCCAGGGTAACATGTAGCCTTTCTATCCACGAGAATCCGGGCCTTGCTGAGGACTGTCGGCGCGGCACAAATGGCAAGAACCCATTTATTATCGTCATTAAGGCTGCAAATTGTGGTTTCAACAGCGGCGCTAGCCTTGAGATTCTGGACACCGACACCGCCTCCAGGAAGGAACACAGCATCAAAATCGGTAGGTTCAAGCTTGCTCAAGGCTACATCTGAGAGGATTTTCAGCCCATGAGCACCTCCTACAACCTCGGCCCCCGAAACTGAGGCTACCGTCACCTTAAATCCGGCACGGCGCCACAAATCTACAGGAACCACGAATTCCGTTTCTTCAAAACCATCTGCCAGCAAGACAAGTATCTGCATAAAACCTCCGATAACTTTATTTAATTATTATAGCTTTTTTTAGTTTATTTATCACATTTTTTAGTAAAAATAGCGCATTCTCAATCCATTTTTCATCCTGTTCTAAATCGGCAATCCCGTTAAATTCTATATTTGGGCTATGAATTTCAAAGATAGAATCATCCGTGCGACGGGCAAAAAAACGCCCTTCCGCCTTATTGTGGTCGATTTAACAGAGACTATGAACGAAATCGGCCGGCACCACAACGCTAAAGGTTTTGCACTCAAGCTGCTTGCAGAAAACTCTATCGCAAGCATTTTCCTCAGTGCTGGGCTTAAATTCGCAGGAACCGTTTCTTACACCACCACATTTGGCGGCGAAATTACAAAGATTCAAACAGACTCCACTCCGATGGGTCTTGTCCGCGCCATGATTCCGCAGGCAGAACTCCAGGCTATTGGAGCAAACGAACCCGCGCTCGTTCCACAACACGTTCAAGTCGTAAAGCTGAACGAACAGGGCAAACGTGTCCACGAAAGCATCATCGAAGCTCCGTCCGTCTCCGTAGGCCAGAACCTCGCCACATACCTCTTGCAGTCCGAACAGATTCGTTCTGCCGTGGGCATTGAAGCTCAGTACAATGCTCAGGACCCGAGCATTCTCGACTACGCCGCAGGTTTCTACATCGAGGCATTCCCGGACCTTGAGGACAAGGACATCAACCTGATCGAAGTTATCGTGCAGAACCTCCCGAAGTTCTGCGACATGTACAAGGCAGACAAGGGATTCGACCTTGACGAACTTTTGGACCAGCTCCGTGGCCCGTACGACATCGAAGTCGTGCGCGAAATCGACCCGAAGCCATTCTGCCCGTGCAGCAAGGACCGCATGCTTGCTACACTTGCAACGCTCCCGCTCAAGGACTTGCAGGAACTCAGCAGCGAGAACAAGGACTTGAACGTCGTCTGCGACTTCTGCCGCACAAACTACACGATTACACCTGCGGATATGCAAGAAATTATAGACGAGAGAAAAAAAAGTTCCTAGTTCGGAGTTACTAGTTACTAGAGATCCTTCGACTTCGCTCAGGATGACACAGCAACTAGTTCTCTGACAAACAATAAAACTATTAACTAGTAACTATCAACTAATAACTAATCATTATGTTTACTAAGCAATGTGTTGTCACTCTTGACCTGGAAGGCGTTCTTGCGCCAGAAATCTGGATTGCCGTCGCCGAAAAGACGGGCATCAAGGACCTCCGCCTCACCACGCGCGACATACCCGACTACGATGTGCTCATGAAGGGCCGCATCAAGATTCTCGAACGCGAAAACATCAAGCTCTCTGACATCCAGAACGTTATTGCAAATCTCGGACTCCTCGAAGGTGCCCGCGACTTCATGGACACACTCCGCGACGAAGCCCAAGTGATCATCCTCTCGGACACGTTCCAGGAATTTGCCTACCCGATCATGAAGAATCTCGGATTCCCGACGATTTTCTGCCACAATCTCGTGGTCGAAAACGACATGATCAAGGGTTATCACTTGCGCATGAGCGACCAGAAGACGAAGGTCGTAAAACACTTGCAGGAACTCAACTTCAAGGTGTTCGCCTCGGGCGATTCCTTCAACGATACGGGTATGCTCAAGCAGGCCGACAAGGGCTGCTTCTTCTGCGCACCGGATTCCATCGTCGCCCAGTTCCCGCAGCTCGAAGCCACAAAGACCTACGCAGAACTTTTGGACAAGTTCCACAAGTTCCAGGAATCTCTTTAAATTGGTAGACAGTAGGACAAATGCGTAAACCGAGAGTCGCGCAAAAACTTATTTTGGCATGACCGAGGTTAGCATTTGGTAAATGAGCGTAGCGAATTTACAAGTCGGAAGTAGACAGAAAACTGTTTATACAGAAAGAGCCTCGCAATCGCGAGGCCTTTCTGTTAATGACTAACGACTAAAAAACTACTTCAAGCTAGGTGTTTCCCAGTCAATCCATTCAGACTTTTTGAAGTTGATGGTTTGAGTATTCTTGGAATAGTCAATCTTACCCGTCTTGGCATCCTTGCCGAGCAAGAACTTGTTCATAAAGTCCTTGACTTCGTCGAACTGTCCGTTCGGAAGCTGGCAGTGACCGTGACCGCCTTCCTGGCTGTAGGTGTAATTTTCCGTTGCACCGAGAGCGTCATAAACTTCCTTAGAAGCTTGTCCGCAATAGTTCGACGGAACTTCACCCAACCATTCCTGGCCGGCATTGTCGAGAATGAGGAGCGCACGCGGTGCAACCATGGCCACCAACATGTGCTGGTCGAACGGGAGCGTATTTTCCCTGCCATCGTAGCTCTTGAAGCTAGAAATCATCCACTTGCCTTCGGTACCGGCACTAGCAAGGCCCTGCACAAACTGCTTGCCCTTCTGCTTGTTGACTTGAGCTCCCACGCGCCAAAGCGATGCGCCACCGGAACCAGATTCTTGCGGAATGGTGAGAGCGATACGTTCATCGAACGCGCCCACGGCAAGAGTACCCTTGCCCCAGCGAGAGCAACCCGTCATCGCAAGATGCTTCACGTCGATACCCGCTTCCGGAGTCTTTTCGAGAGCGTCGATAATGCGGCTTACGCCCCAAGCCCATGCAATGATGGTGCCCTGACCCTGGTTATAAAGCTGGAAGAACATACCGCCACCGCTTTCGGGAGCGACGTCATCCGGGTTAAACGTAATCTGAGCGATATCAAGACCGTTCGTCGCGTTGCCGAGGCTTCCGCAACCGCCCATCATGCCACCGCCAAAACCGATCATGGCCGGCTTCGGCTTATCCTTCGTACCCGCGTTGCTGATTTTCACGGAGAACGAACCGGATTTGCCCTTGTCGGTCACCTTGATGGTGAGCTTTCCGCCGGAATAGCTGCCTTCAACCTTTTCCGGGTTACGCGGCTTTGTACCGAACATGAGCTTTTCGTACATAGCACCGATTTCTTCGCGACGGCACTTCCAATCGGCCTTGGACGAAATGCGTGTACCATCAAGCTTTTTGAACGGGTCCGGGAGTTTTGCGTTGTCCACGCTCGACGGGATATTGCCAATCTGGCATTCGCTGCGGTGGTCTTCAACAAATTCATTCACCGGGGACGGCGGCGGTTCAGTAGCACTCGAACTCACCGGCGCTACAGCAGAACTCGATTCAACCGGAGGTTCTGCTACAGAGCTGCTGGAACGATGGTGATGTACGCTCGAGCTTGAGCCTTCAAGCCCAGAGCTTAGCGATGCAGAGCTAGAAGAACCTTCGACAGGTCCAACACCGCTACTGGACAAAGTCCCGTCCATACCGCTCGATGGAGATTGCTGATTGTCCGAAGAACTGGACTCACCCGCCTCTTCTGCGGATGAGCTAGAACTAGCACCATTGTCAGGCGCTTCGCTCGAAGAACTCCAATATTCCTCAAGACATTCTGGTGTTAAACATTGCACGTCTGATGGCAATTTGTCATCACCGCACGCCAATAAGCCAAAGGCAGCTACTGCCATAGGCATTAGTTTCATCCACTTATTCATTGTATACCAACCCCAACAACAGCCGAGAATTCGGCAAAATTGTTGTCCTTTAAATTAATCTAATCTAAAAGAACAAGACTCGGTGTAATATTATTTTTGTTGTAAGAGTTACAACAGGCTAAAAACATTTCAAATCTTTTTTTCTGATTTTTTACGATCTTTAAACCGAAGAACGCATTTTTTTGTCTTATTTTTGGCATATTTCCAAAAAAAAAGACGCTTATGTATCAAATTATTAGATAAATTGAGAATGATGGATCAGGCTAAATTTACAACGAATCAGGAGCACATTGTAAATGTGCTCCTTAAGAAGAATCCAAAGCTAGACGAAGGGATTCTTAGAAAAGCTATAGCCTTTATTGCCGATGCCCACGATGGTCAATACCGCAAAAGCGGCATGCCCTACACAGAACACCCTTACGAAGTGGCCAAGATTCTTGCAGACTTAAAGCAAGACCAGGCAACGGTACTAGCAGGCTTATTGCACGACGTGGTGGAAGACACCCCGCATACCCTCAGTGAAATTTCAGAACTTTTTGGCGAAGACACGGCGTTCATGGTCGATGCGGTAACAAAGATTACCGCCGTCCAGGAGGCAAGCAAGACGGCGCAAAAGGCAAGCACCTACCGTAAGCTCATTACGGCCATGGCGAAAGACCCGCGCGTCATCATGATCAAGATCGCTGACCGCATCCACAACATGCGCACCATGCGATACATGAAGCCCGAAAAGCGAAAGATTATCGCCCAGGAAACGCTCGATATCTACGTACCGCTCACCCATAGGTTCGGTCTATACAAGCTGAAAACCGAACTCGAAGACTTGAGCTTCAAGTACGTAAACCCGGATGAATACCAGAAGCTCGTCGATGCCCTTATCGAGAACAAGGAAAAGCGCGAGAACTACGTACAGTCCGTGATTGGGCCGCTCCAGATCAAGATGGCCCTCGAAGACTTCGACTGCACCATCCAGGGACGTACCAAGAATATATACAGCATCTATAACAAGATGATCGCGCGCGGCTGCGGGTTCGAAGACATCTTCGACATTTTCGCCATCCGCATCATCGTCGAGACGATCCCGGAATGCTACCTCGCCCTCGGTTATGTACACAACCTCTGGACGCCGCTTCAAAGCCGCTTCAAGGACTACATCGCCACCCCGAAGCCGAACCTTTACCAGAGTATCCATACAACGGTCATCGGTCCTGAAAACAAGATGGTCGAAGTCCAGATCCGCACAAAGGACATGGACTTAACCGCCGAAAAAGGATTCGCCGCCCACTGGGCCTACAAGATGGAAACGCAGCACGAAGGCGAAGAACTCGCCTGGCTTGACCACATGGTCAAGCTGCAATCCGAAATCTCGGACTCCAAGGAATACCTCGACTTCTTGAAGGTGGACCTGAAACCCGAAGGCATGACGGTGTTTACTCCGAAGGGCGCTTCGATTGAACTCCCTGAAGGCGCCATCGTTCTGGACTTTGCATTTGCGGTTCATTCGGAACTTGGGCTGCACTGCATTGGCGCCCGCATTAACGACAAGGTCGTAAGCCTTGATGAACCGGTGCCGCATGGCGCCACGATCCAGATTTTAAAGAGTCCGAACCAGGAACCGAGTCCAGAATGGCTGAACATGGTAAAAACCATCAAGGCAAAGCAAGAACTCCGCAAGTGGATGAAGACAAGCATCATCATCCAGTCCCGCAGCCTCGGTAAGGAAATCTGGACACGCGAACTCCGCCTCCTCAAGATCGAAAAAGACAAGAGACCCAAGGACGAAGCCATTCTACAGTACTTCGGCATGACGAGCCTCAATGAATTTTTCGAAAAGCTAGGCCAGGGCGAACTGCCGCTCCAGGACATCCACCGCTTCTTGAACGGCGGAAATGATATTTCCAAGGAAACGACAGCGCTCCGCTTCTACCCGAAATTCGGAAAGGACATGGACAACACGCTCACCGACGAAATGCCGTTGATGATCGGTCACGAGACCAGCCTCCTTATCCATTTCGCAAGCTGCTGTGGTCCAGTTCCAGGCGATAAGATTGTCGGCGTGATGCGCCCGCAGATCGGTATTGAAGTCCACAAGAGCGATTGCCCTTGCCTCAAGGACTTGCCGACCGACCAACGCCTGCCCGTTGACTGGAGCGCCGATGTCACAAAACCATTTACAACGCACCTCACGATTGAAACAGACAACCGCAGGAACTTGCCATTAAGCATCCTGATGGTTCTGAAAGACGAAAACTTGTCGCTAGACAGAATGAGCATCGCAAGCGCCCAGTACACAGGACGCATCCGCATGGAATTCAAGGCGTTCCGCAAGGACCAGGTCGATGCCATTGTGACCAAGATAAGGCAAGTCGAGGGCGTCAGAGGGGTTGAAAAAGCATGATATCGTCCCTACACCATTGCGACTACACACAAAAAAACCGTGCGTTCAACTGCCGCATGAGGAACCGCTATTACGAAGAAGTGTATTACGCTTTCCGTGCGCTGTTTCCGAATGAAATTGCAGAAGTCAAGGAATCTACGCCTGAAGAAAACAATGCATGGTACCAGCATTTGAGCAAGGACATCAAGCGTTATGAACGTCTCCTGATGACATGCCTCGAATATGCGCAAGCTGCGATTTTCTACGGCAAGGCGGAAAATTCTTCGCTTTACTCTAAGGACAAACGCTGGGGTATCTTGCAAGAAGAAATTTTCCTTGTGCACTTTTTGCAGGAGTTGCTTTCGACGACGCGATACGTTATCGCAAGGATTGATACGGACAAAGTGTTGCAGCAATGGAGTGGGGAAATGCAGGGCATGAAATCGAGTCCTGTCGTTTACGGTTTCGTGAGTGATATTCAAGGCAAGTTGAATACCATGAACGCAGGCACCATTGATGAATTTAAGGACTTGTTGAAACACGTTCTGGACCGTTTCCAGATTGCAAACACGCTATTCGGAACCGTCCAGGACTTGCAGAATTTCTATTAAAGACCAACGACTATTGACCATTGACTAATAACTATGTCTGAATACATCATTCTATCCATTTTCCTTTTTCTGGGCGCGTTTATCGCGGCGGCGGCAACCGTCACGGGCCTATTGCTAGGCTACCGCACCAAGAATACAAAGAACAAGATGGCTCCGTACGAATGCGGTATGGAAACCATCGGCAACGCAAGAATTCAGTTCAAGGTGGGCTACTACCTGTTCGCCTTGCTCTTCCTCGTGTTTGATATCGAAGCGCTGTTCCTCTTCCCCGTCATGATGAACTTCAAGGAAATCATGGCTGGCCACACGGCGCTCCCGCCATCAGTCGTCGTTATCGACCTTATCATCTTCATTGCGATTCTCGTTTCGGGCCTTGCTTACGCCTGGAAAAAAGGAATTCTCAAATGGGAATAATCAATTTAGCTCCAAAGATCTTGGACCCGATTCCCGGTGGAAAGTACGTTGTAAACGCCATCGACTATGTTGTGAACTGGGCCCGTGCAAACTCCATTTGGCCTCTGACATACGGTACTAGCTGCTGCGCCATCGAAATGATGTCGAGTTCTATGGCTCGTTATGACATTGCCCGTTTTGGCTCTGAAGTGTTCCGCTCGTCCCCGAGACAGGCGGACTTGTTTATTTTGGCAGGTACGATTACCCGCCGCATGGCTCCCGCCATCCAGATGCTTTGGGAACAAATTCCCGGTCCGAAATACGTGATCGCCATGGGCGCCTGCACGATTAGCGGTGGTCCGTTCATCTACGACAACTATTCTGTTGTCCGTGGTGCACAGAACTTGATTCCGGTCGATGTGTTCGTTCCCGGTTGCCCGCCGCGCCCCGAAGCACTTTTCCATGGACTTTTGACGCTCCGCGAAAAGATCCTCAAGGAAACTTGCCGCAACCCGTGGCACGAAGGCGAACCGAAAGACGTTTCGACGATGGACCGCTATCGCGAAGCCGCAAAGACTTGGGCCGCTCTCGAAGAAATGAAAGACGAGCAGATGGCCGAAGCCCGCGCGAAGTTCAAGGAAGAAAATCCGGACTACAAGAGTGCCTTCAAGCCCATCCGCGTCAAGAAGCCGGATATGCCGGAAGTGGAACGCGTACCCGCCAAGCGCTTTGGCATGACGCAGCTTGAACTTTTCACAAAGCTCCGCGCCAAGTTCCCGAACGTGACCGTGCATACGCGCGGTGAAGACACTCCAGAAGATGTCGTTGCCAAGTTGCCGGCGGATTGCCCGCTCGAAGTCATGCTCGAAAAGGAAGATTACCTGAACGTCGTTGAATTTGTCAAGAATGATCCTGAATTCAAGATGGATTACCTGATTGACGTGACCGCGATTGACTACGACGATCACTTCGACATGGTGACAATGCTCAGAAGCCTTGAAATCGGTCACAAGATTTTCCTTTGTGTGCAGCTCAAGAAAGACTTCTCGATTGACGAAGAAAAGCGCCCGACATCGCTCCTCGCTAGCGTCCCGACCATATCGCACCTCTACCCCGGTGCCGAAATCAAGGAACGCGAAGTTTACGACATGTTCGGCATCAAGTTTGAAAACCACCCCGACCTTCGCCGCATCTTCTTGGACAAGGACTTCGTGGGTTACCCGCTCCGTAAAGACTTTACTCACCCGGAAATGATTAGGAGGCCTATATGAGTCATCAGTTACCTCCGGGATTTCGCCTCGAACGCAAATCGAATACTGAAGAATTTTTTATCAACATGGGTCCGCAGCACCCGAGTACTCACGGTGCTTTGCGACTCACGCTCCGCATGGACGGTGAGACCATTGTAGAAGTTGTCCCGCACTTTGGCTATATCCACCGCGGTATGGAAAAGCAAGCGGAATCGATGAGCTACTTGCAGTACATCGCGATGTCGGACCGTCAGGACTATTTGACCGCCATCCAAAATAACTTGGGCGTTGTCATCGCTCTTGAAAAGGGCATGAACGTGGGCGTTCCGCTCCGTGGCGAATACATCCGCGTGATGCTCCAGGAACTTGGCCGCATCGCCTCGCACTTGGTGTTCTACGGTTGCTTTGGCGGTGACCTTGGCGGACAGACTTGCCTCTTGTTCGGCTTCAAGGAACGTGAAATGATTCACGACATGCTCGAAGAAGTGACTGGTTCTCGCCTTACGACAAACTTCTTTAGACCGGGTGGCAGCCGCTATGACGTACCGGATACGTTTATCCCGCGCGTGAAAGCATTCCTCGACCACATGGAAGATACGATGAAGGACTACGAAAGATTCCTTTCGAAAAACATCATCGTGTTGGAACGCAGCATCGGCATTGGCGTTTTGAGCAAAGAAGACGCGATCGCTTACGGTTGCTCTGGCCCTGTGCTCCGCGCCAGCGGCGTGAACTTTGACGTGCGCCGTGCAAATCCGTATAGCATTTACGACCAGCTCGACTTTGACGTACCCGTGTTCCATAACGGCGACTGCTACGACCGCTACCAGATCCGCATTGCTGAAATTCATCAATCGCTCAAGATTCTACGCCAGTGCGTCGAAAAGTTCCCGACCGAAGGTCCGTGGCGCAGCAAGGAAAAGCCAGTGCGACTCCCAGTGGGCCGCTACTACAGCGAAATTGAAACCGCAAAGGGTCTTTACGCGACATACGTTGTCGCCGCAACGACCGGTGAAAAGCCGTACCGCATCCACACACGCGGTCCGAGCTTCCCGCATATTGGAGCGATTAACAAGATGGCTCAAGGTCACAAGATTTCGGACCTCGTGACCATCATGGCAACGTTAGACCCCGTGATTCCAGAAATTGACAGGTAGTTTATGTTTGTACCTTCAGTAACACATCCTATTGGCGACTTTGTCCGTGATTGGGTCCCGCGCCTGGCAGAATATCTGCCCGCAAACATCCAGTCCGAAGACCTCAACAGCGTCGTCGCCTTCCTCATCAACGCCGTGATTTGCATTATCGCCGTTTGCGTGGTAAACATCGGTTCTGCCCCGATTCTCATTTACATGGAACGCAAGGTTTGCGCCCACGTGCAATGCCGCCTTGGCCCAATGCGTCTTGGCTGGCACGGAACGCTCCAGACCATCGCGGACGTGATCAAGATGCTCTTCAAGGAAGTGTATGCTCCGAGTGGGGCAGACAAGCTCATGTTCTACTTGGCTCCGCTAATCGTCTTGATTGCACCGTTTATCGTCTGCGCTTTGATTCCGTTCGACAAGAACCTTGTCGTGGCCGACGTCTCGATGGGCATCCCGCTCATCATCGCGGTGAACGGCTTTGGCGTGCTTGGCATTTTGCTTGGCGGCTGGAGCAGTAACAACAAGTATTCCTTGCTCGGTGCGCTCCGCAGTGGCGCCCAGATGATCAGCTACGAAATCTCGTTTGCGATGATTCTCCTGTTCGTCGTCATGATTTCTGGTTCTACGAACCTCATGAGCATTACGATGGGCCAGGAAGGAACCATTTTTGACTGGTGGATTTTCAAAATCCCGGTCCTCGGTTTCATAGCATTCATCCTCTTCTTTATTTCTAGTACCGCCGAAATGAACCGCGCTCCGTTCGACATTGCCGAAGCAGAACAGGAACTCACGGGCGGTTACCACACAGAATACAATGGCACTCCGTTTGCCATGTTCTACCTCGCCGAATACATCGCGCTCATCACAAACTCCGCACTCGCAACCACATGCTTCCTCGGTGGATTCTTCCCGCCGTGCATCGGCATTGCCGCTGTGGACAACGTCTTGAACATGGTGCCTGGCGTCGTATGGTTCTTCGCAAAGATTTACTTTATGGTCTGGTGCTACATGATGGTCCGCTGGACGTTCGTGCGCCCGCGTGTAGACCAGCTCATGGACTTTGAATGGAAATTCCTTTTGCCGGTAAACCTAGTGTTGCTCGTCGCTGGCGCAGCCTTTATCGCAATTGGTGGTTAGTTTATGCAAGAAAAGATTTCAACATTACAATATATCAAGCGCTACTTGAAGCGTTGCATTACGGGTCCGTGGAGCCTTATTTGCGGATTGTCCGTGACGCTCAAGTATTTTTTCAATCCTAAGCGCATCGTTACGGAACAGTACCCCGAAAACAGGAAGACGCTCAAAATGCACGACCGCTACCGCGGCCGCCTCGAGATGATCGAAGATGCAGATGGCAACAACCACTGCACTGCTTGCGGCATGTGCGAACGCGCCTGCCCGAACGCCTCCATCAACGTGCTTGCCACAAAGAACATTGCGGGCAAGAAAGTTCTCGGACGTTACGTGTACCACTTCGCGAGTTGCACCCAGTGCGGCCTCTGCGTGGAAGCCTGCCCGTTTGGAGCCATCCAGATGAGCCCCGCTTTCGAAGTCGCGACAACCGACCCCAACGATCTCGAAATGATTTTAAATAAGAAGGAGGGACAAGGTTAATGTTCCCGGATTTGCCTTTATCTTTCCCGATGGGTGGCATGGACATTGCGTTCTATGTCGTCGCATTCGTGATTTTAATGACGGCGGTTTGTTGCGTTGCCGTCAAAAACATCTTGCAAAGCGCAGTGTTCCTCATCTTTAGCTTTGTCACGACAGCCATCCTCTACATGCTCATGCACGCAGAATTCATTGCGCTTGCCCAGGTGATGGTTTACGTGGGCGGTGTCGTGATTTTCGTGGTGTTTACAATTCTTCTCACAAGCCATTTGGGAGAAGACGCATTCTCAACAAAGATGCCGCGAATTTTCACGGCGTTCGTACTCTCCATCGCGTTTGTATTCGTGATGGTCAAGTGCGTTTTGCCGACTCCAGACTTGGCAAGTGGCATCGTGAACTCCCCCGCCGACTATTCTTCACTCCAGAACTTCGCCTTGCGCTTACTCGGCAATGATCCGAACGGATTCATCATCCCGTTTGAAATCGTGAGCGTACTCCTCTTGATGACGCTCATTTGCGCTATCACGGTCGCCCGCCGCACCAAGGAAGATGCCGAAGAGGAGGCTAGCAAATGAACCTTTTGAATTGCTTGATTCTCGCATTTTTGCTGTTCGGGATTGGCGTCTGGGGCCTGATGCGCCGCCGCCATCTCATTGGCATGCTCATTTCCATTGAGCTCATGCTGAATGCCGCAAACATCAACTTTATCAGTTTCGCCTACTTCACCGCACACGATGCGACCGCAGGCGCTCTGTTCAGTATCTTTGTCATTGCCGTGACGGCTTGCGAAATGGCCATCGCCCTTGCGATTATCGTGACCATGTACCGCCGCCATAAGAGTCTTGACGTTGACCAGTTGAGGGACCTCCATGATTGATGATATCACTCTCGGCTATTTGATTCTATTATTCCCGCTCATCACGTTCGTCGTGAACGGGCTCTTCCTCGGAAACAAGTGCGCAAAAGCGGCCGCGATTTTCGCAGTCCTCTGCAACGGCCTTGCATTTGCCGCCGCAGGCACACTCGCCTTCCACTACTTCAGCTCGGACTTTGCTCCGCAAAAGGCGATTCTCTTTGACCACACGTTTATCCCGTTCATCGGGGATTTGGTCGCAAGAATCGGCATGCTCGTAGACCCGCTCTCCGTAATGATGCTTGTGGTCGTCACGTTCATCAGCTTCATGGTGAACATCTACAGCATCGGCTACATGCGCGAAGACCGCGCCGCCGGGCGTTTCTTTGCACTGCTCTCGCTGTTCAGCTTTAGCATGCTCGGCCTCGTCGTCGCGACAAACCTTTTCCAGATGTTCATCTTCTGGGAACTCGTTGGCGTTTCGAGTTACTTGCTCATCGGTTTCTGGTACCACAAGCCAAGTGCCGTGAGCGCATCCAAGCAGGCGTTCATCCTCACCCGCTTTGCCGACAGTTTTTTCTTGCTCGGCATCGTGCTCGTGAGCTACGTCGTCGGAAGCTTCGACTTTTCGACGCTCAATTCGCTTAGCCTCATTGATTTCCAGAAAGACTTCATCAACCTCGGTCTCGTGACTGTTTCGAAATCCGAAGCACTCGTTCTCGGTTCCATCTTGATTTTCACCGGTGGCTGGGGCAAGTCCGCCATGTTCCCGATGCATATCTGGCTTCCGAACGCGATGGAAGGTCCGACACCGGTCAGCTCTATCATTCACAGTGCAACGATGGTCGTCGCAGGCGTTTACTTGGTCGCTCGACTCTTCCCGTTCTTTGCCATTTGCGATAACGCCCTCACGCTCATCATGTGGGTTGGCGCCTTCACGATGGTATTCGCCGCCGTCATCGCTTGCACGCAAAAGGACATCAAGCGCATCCTCGCCTACTCCACGCTTTCGCAGCTCGGCTACATGATGTTTGCGCTTGGCGCTTGCAAGATTGGCCAAGTTGTCGCCGTTACTGGTTGGACAGCTTCGACATTCCACATCTTTACGCACGCCTTCTTCAAGTGCAGCTTGTTCCTCATCGCCGGTAGCTTGATTCATCAGGTCGGCACGAACGATCTCGATGCAATGGGCGGTCTCGGAAAGAAGATGAAGCTCACTTACGCCTGCACACTCATTTCGATTCTCGCGATTTCGGGCATTCCGCCATTCTCCGGATTCTTCTCCAAGGACGAAATCATTCTTGCCGCATTCCAAGGGCACCATTACGTTGTCTTTGGGCTAGCACTCCTCACGAGCGGTCTCACGACATTCTACATGTTCCGTCTGTTCTTCCTGGCGTTCCATGGCGCTCCGCGTCACGAAGGCGTCAAGGCAGGCCATGTGCACGAAGATTTCGCGATGACACTCCCGATTGCAATCCTTGCGATTCCGGCACTTGCAAGCGGTTTCGCCGCCCAGCCTCTTTTCGAACAGTTCTTTATTCCGGGCCAGTTGAATGTTCCGCAGCTCGTCAAGCTCGACCATGCTGAATGGCTCCCGTTTGTCGCCGTCGGCATTGCCGTTGTCGCACTCGTGATTGCCTGGTTACTTTACGCAAGCCCGTGGGCAAAAGTGAAACGCGCCCTCGACGAATCCAACCGCAGCGGCATCTACAAAGTCATTTACCACAAGTTCTATTTCGATGAAATGTACTACGCCGTCGTCCGCCAGTTTATCTTTGGCGGTATCGCACGTGTCGCCCGCGCATTCAACGATTACGTGATTGAAGGACTCCTCGCCTTTACGGTCTGGTTTGTCCACAAGCTCGGTGACTTGGTCCGTTTTGCCCAGGCCGGCTACTTGCCGTTCTACTTGGGTACTTTGATTGTTGGCGTTCTCCTTTGGCGATTCTTCGGCCAGCTTCCCCTGTAAGGCGCACCCATGAATACAATACTTTTTAACTCCATTTGGGTCCTCCCCCTCTTAACGGTTCTCGCCTGCGTACTGATTCCCGCCACGTACGAAAAGACGCTTAGAACCATCCATGTCACGTCGGCAACGATTGTCCTTGCAATTGTCTGCTACTTGACTTACGCTATCTATGCCCTCTCGGGAACTCCGACAGATCCGGCTGCCGCACCGCTTGCGCTCCGATTCTTCACAGACATCCCGTGGCTCTCGATGTTCAATGCCCACTACATTGTTGGCGCTGACGGTCTCAACATGCTATTGCTTGCACTCACGGCGTTTATCGTCTGGGCAGGTGTGCTTGTAAGCCTCAAGATCAAAGGGAATCAGAAGATTTTCTTTGCACTTATCCAGCTCTTGGCCACAAGCGTTTACGGCGTGTACATGAGCTTTGACTTGGTGCTTTTCTTTGTGTTCTACGAAATGGAAGCACTCTGCATGTACCTCATGATTGCCTGCTACGGCAGTGGCAAGCGCGACTATGGTGGTAAAAAGCTCACATTGACGCTCGCGTTCGGTTCTTCGATGATTCTTGCAACGCTCTTCGGACTTTACTTCGAAAGTGGCGCTACAAGCTGGAACCTCATTGAAATTGCAAAGACGACACTTCCGATGAATTTCCAGATGTGGGCGTTCCCGCTCATGTTCATGGGATTTGCCGTTTCGAGTTCGCTCTTCCCGTTCCACTTTTGGAGTCCGGACGGTCACTCCGCCGCACCGACCGCCGTTTCGATGCTCGCTGCCGGCGTCATGATGAAAATGGGTGCCTACGGATGCCTCCGCGTTGCCATGTTCCTCATGCCCGAAGCCGCCAAGATTTGGCTCCCGTACGTTGTAGCGCTCCTGATTTTCAACGTGGTTCTCGGCCCGTTCATCGCCATCCGCCACAAGGACCTCAAGTATATCACCGCTTACAGTTCCATCAGCCACTTGGGCCTCATCTTCTTAGGACTTGCAGCCATGACGCCGATTGGACTTCGTGGCGCTAGCCTCCAGATGATTTCTCACGGATTCTTGACTGGGCTTTTCTTCGCGACCATCGGCATGATTTACGAACGCACCCACACCCGTGACATCACGGAAATGGGCGGTATCATGCGCAAGATGCCGTTCCTCGGCGTAGGCTTTGTGCTTGCCGGTTTCGCAGGGCTTGGTCTCCCGGGCTTTAGCGGATTCATCGCCGAAAGCACCATTTTCATTGGCGCGTTCCAGCAAGATTCCACGCTCACGCGCATCGTGACGATTCTCGCGATTCTCTCCATCACGACGACCGCCGTCTACATTTTGCAAACAGCGAACCGCATGCTTCATGGTCCGCTCCCGCAGAAATACGAAAGCCTCACCGATGGATGCTTCCGCGAAAAGTTGGTCATTGTCGTTCTCGTTGCCTGCTTGTTGTTCATCGGTGTTTGCCCCGGCTGGATTTCAGAACTCCTGGACCAGAGCATTGCACCAATCTTTGAAAAGATTTCATCGGCAGGTTTATAGTAGGTTTAATTATGACAAATTTTGCAATTCCAAACTTCATTCTACCTGACGTTTTGCTGCTGATTTTCCCGTTCGTCGTGATTGGGATTCGCCTTTTCGTGACCACGCAATCCAAGGTCCCTTGGCGCATGGCAAACATCGGCTTTATCGCCATTTTCTTCTTGCTGAACGTCATCCCGCTCGCCAGCGGCAACGGCAAGTTCTTTATCTGCAACTGGAAAGTGGACGACTTTGGCGTACTCATGCGCGAAGTGCTCATGGTGAGCGCTCTGCTTGGCATGTGGCTTTCCAAGGACTACTTTGAACACGGCGCCGACAAGAAGCCTCCCATGCACCAGATTGCCGAATTCATCGGCGCCATCGCATTTGCAACGTTCGGTGGATTCACGGTCGTGAGCGCTTGCGACTTGCTCACGTTCTTCCTCGGCCTCGAAATTGCAACCATCCCGATGTACGCACTCGCCGCCTGGAACAAACGCGACCAATACGGCTCTGAAGCCGCTACCAAGTACATCTTGATGGGATCTGTCGCCACAGCATTTGAACTGTTTGGCTTCAGCTACCTCTACGGTTTCTCCGGAAGCCTCCACTTCAACGAAATCCAGACCGCTGTCGCAAGCGGTTCTAGCCCGCTCTTGTGGATTGCCGTGCTGTTCCTCTTCTGCGGAATCGGATTCAAGCTCACGCTGTTTCCGTTCTACACCTGGGCTCCGGACGTTTACGAAGGCGCTCCGACGCCAGTAACCGCAGTGCTATCCGTGACTTCGAAGGCCACAGCCATTGCGTTCCTCGTCGTGCTCGTCTATGGCCCGCTCTCCCCGATTCAAGACAAGATAGCACCGCTCATTGCGCTCCTCGCAGGCGTCACGCTCTTTGTCGGTAACCTCGGTGCATTAAAGCAGAGCCGTCTCCGCCGATTCATGGCTTACAGCTCTATCGCTCAGGCAGGCTACATCATGATTGCCTTGCTCGGCCCAGCAACAACAGCAAAGACAGCAATCATCTATTACCTCTTTGTCTATGCCGTTTCGAACTACCTCGCATTCTTCGTATTCGGCATCATCGGGCATCACCGCGAAGAAACATTCCAGTCGCTCCGCGGACTTTCAAAGCAAAACCCGAGCCTCGCCATCGCCCTTGCGATTTCAATGTTCAGCTTGGCAGGCATTCCGCCTCTCGCCGGCTTCTTTGGCAAATTCCACCTGTTCTTCAGCGGAGCCTCGACAGGACATTACGCACTCGTGGCATTCGCCGTCTTGAACAACGTCATTGCGCTCTTCTACTACTTGCAGCTCATCAAGGCTGCATGGGTCGATGAACCGGACGGACATTTGAACCCGCTCCGCCTCACCAAGCGCCAGCGCGAAGTCATCATTTTGCTGAGCATCGCGGTAATCCTCCTCGGCTTTGTACCGTTCCTGAGCAACAACATCTTTGCCGGATTTATGAATTAAACAAGGGGAAACGCCTTGATTCTCCTAACGGAGAATGACATTACAATTTCGCCTCCGACTAAGTCGGAGGCGTTTTTTCGTTCTATAAAAAATACCCGAGGTCTTTGGAGTAGATCTCGGGTGAGATTTTTAGCGCTGCATTCGCCTCTGTGCTAGTGGACTCCTACGGAGTCCCTCGCTGTTCGGCTCAGCAATGCAGAAATGCGAGCATTTCTGCGCTGCATTCGCCTCCATGCTAGTCCTGCAAGCAACGTACAGAGTAGGCATAGTCCTTATTGAAGTTGCCCAAATTCGCTTTGTCGCGGCTGCTACCCAGGGACACTACATAAGCGTAGTTTTCGCCCTCGTCCCACTGCGTGGTTCCCCAAAAGCCGCAGCTGCCGCCAGCATTAGCGAAGGTAAAATTGACATACTTAAAGCCAGCAGGGAGCGCCGAAAAACCGTATGCATCCTCGTTCTCGATGTCATCGACTGCATTCCAAAGAGTCTGAGCCTTGAGTTTTTGGCCCGCCGTGGCGCTCCCGCCCACAGCGTCGATCAGGGTTTCCCATTCCGCTTGGCTCGGCACGTGCCAGCCGTCCGGACAAGCACCCTGAACATAGCCCGAGCCAAGGTCGCATTTGAAACGGCCGCACTCGCGCTTGTCCACAGCAGCTTGCCAGGTATACAGGCGACCGTAGGTGTCGCAGTCTGCTCCCTCATAATCAGGACTTTTGGCACTGCCACCGCACCAGCTGTCTTCAATTTCATAGTTCAGGTTTTCAGCCATCCAGATCTGTTCGCCGATTTTCACCTTCTTGTAGACGCGTTCCACAACATCGCCTCGCTTTGCACAGAACTGCGTTCCACGGTCATATTCACTTTCACCGCAAGTAAATTTCTGTAATTCGTTTTCTACGCATTCAAACTTCATCGGATTGTAATCCTTGCCATCGCATAGGTCATACACAACCTTAGCATAACAGAACTGAGCATCCATGTCATAGAGACTATCTTCGCAATCTTCAGAATTGCATTCCGAAGGGCACAACTTCAGTCGTTTTCCGTCCTTACAGATGACATCGCTAGGATTATAGGCCTTTCCGCCACACAGTTCAAGGACAGCAAAGACTCCTTCTTTTTCATTGAAATTGCAGAAGTGGGTTTCCGGATCAAAAGGCTCGTTGTTGCACGTTGCCTTGTAGAACTTTTCAATCTGGACATTCTCACCCTTGCCGCACTCAAGCGTAACCACACCAGCCTTGTCGCCAACAACCCTGCAAGCATCGTCACTGGCATCTTTTCCATTTGTGCCGTCCTTGATGACGACCGGTTCGGATTTGCCACAGGTTATTTCAACGCCGCCTTCGACTGACTTGGTCGAGCAGCTTTCGCCCGCAGGTCCGGTAACGCTTTCGCCGTCTTTTCCATTCGTGATCGTAACAGTTTTATCACCACAAGTCAAATCGTAACCGTTCTTTTGTTCATTGACTTTGATGGAGCAACTTGAACCCTGTGCGCCCGCCAGCGAAGCAAGCCACTCGGCTTCAGTTCCCTTGAAGCCGTTCTCCTTTGCGATTTCGTATGCAGACTTGCCGTTCGAGCCGTTGGTTCCGTTTTTGCCATCGGCTCCTTTAGCACCGTCCTTACCATTCAAAAGAGTCCCGACCTTTTTGCCACCGCATAGCACGTCATATCCAGAACCGTCTTTCAGAGGCTCTACGGTACAGGATGTTCCATCTACCCCATTCTTACCGTCTTTGCCGTCTGAACCATCTTTACCATTCTTGCCGTCAGAGTCCTTGACATCAGAGAGACTCACTTTTTTCCAGACACTGTCGGAACAGAAGTAAATAGCATCGGAACTATCGACATAAACCATGCGGCCTTTGTTCTTGGAATTGCAATCGCCCAGGTCTTTAAACGATGCAACCGTATTTAAATCGGCATTTGTAAGTTGGTCAAGTTCTTCACCGCAAGCGGTCAAAAGAGCCGTTGCAGATAATGTACCTGCAAGCGCAATAAGCATCTTTTGGGTTCTTGTATTCATGTTATTGATCCTTTAGGTTAAACTCATATGTGCAGAAAGTAATAAAAGTAAGCTTTTTGTAAGCATAAAAACACCACAAACAAAATATAGGCTATACGAAAGAAATTGTCAAGGATTTTGACAACAAAATTATATGAAGGTCAGGCGAAAATCCGGCCTAAAATTCGTTCCAGATGTCGTTGGGGAGTTTGCCAATGTCGCGGAAATCAAGCTTGCCGCTTGTGGCAGAATTCATGCTCACGAGACGTGCCAAGGGCTTGCCAGCGCGTTCAATGACGATTTCTTCGTCCTTGATAGCGACCTGGTTCAAGAGCGTCCCAAAATTCTGACGCATATCCATTGCTGAAACAACTTTCGACACGGGGAGTCCTTTTTATACCAATTTAATTATTATTATAATTAACGTCAAAGGAGATTCCCGCTCGGAGGCGGGAATGACAAAGCAAAAGGTGGCGCCCCCAATAAATGGATCAAGAAGTTCGCACATTTTCGGTCACGCAGTACATGCGTTCGCTCAAGAACACCGTAGAAGCAACACCTGCGGTTTGGGTGCACGGGGTCATTTCGCAAATTGCGGAAAAACCGTCGGGCGTTTATCTGAGCATTGCGGACTTTGCCGATGGTGACGTGAAACCGAAGGCGACCCTCGCCCTTTACTGCTACACCGCCAAATACGATGCGATTCTTGCCAAGATTTCTAGCCTTTCGCAGCCGTTTACGCTCAAGCACGACTTGAAAGTCAATTTTCTCGTGCGCGCGGAACTGTACATCCCATACGGCAAGTTGCAAGCGCAAATTCTGGACATCGACCCGGTTTATACGATTGGCGAACTTGCACTGACCAAAAGCGCCATCCTGAAGCGCCTTGCGATGGATGGCCTGCTCGAAAAGAACAAGCAGCTCGAACTTGCCGAAGTGCCGCTCCGCGTGGGGCTTATCACAGGCGAGAATACCGCAGCGTACAAGGACTTTACCACGCGACTTGAAGCGTCTCCGTTCGCATTCGAAGTCACGACCGTCTACGCGCGGATGCAAGGGAACGAAACCGAAGGGAGCATCATCGCTGCACTGGAACAGCTCCAGAGCGATTCAAATTTAGACGTTGTCTGCATCGTGCGCGGAGGCGGCGCCAAGACGGACTTGAACTTCTTTGATAGCGAAGCGCTTTGCCGCGCGGTCGCAAACTACCCCACCCCCGTCTTTACGGGAATCGGACACGAAATCGACCGCTGCCTTTTGGACGAAGTCGCCTACCTCTCGTGCATCACGCCCACAGACTGCGCCAAACGCCTCGTGGAACGCGTCACAGACAGCTGGAACCGCATGACAGAGGCGATGGCAAGCATTGCCGATGGCGCCCGCGATTTGCTCACCGAAAGCAACAAGCAACTCGGCACGATGGGAAACCAGCTCCAGCAAAAAGTTTTCGGATTCATCCAGAACGAAAAATCGAAGCACGTCCTTATTGCGGCATCCATCAAGAAGGACTCCGCATTTTATATAAAATCCGAGCACGAGCGCCTCGACCGCAACCGTGAAGGTTTAAAGCAAGGTTCCCGCAAGATTCTCGACCTCGCAAAATCTCAGTTCGAACTTGTAAACGAGAAAGTCAAAAACGCAGACCCCAAGACGACTCTAGCCAAGGGCTACTCGCTCACGCTAGATGCAAACGGCAAATTTATCCGCAAGGCAAGCCAGCTCAAGAGCGGCGACACCATCAAGACACGCCTCGCCGACGGGGACGTTTTGTCTGTGGTAAAGTAACACTCTAACCAAACATTGGCAAACTTTCGATTTTCTTGAAACGGCGCGTCACGGGATCCAGCTCAAAATAGCGCACAGCATCGCCAAGCGCAAGCATCACGTAGTTCGGCGTCAAAATCTGCAAGTACTTGTTCAGTTGCTGTTGCAACACGGGCCAAGTGTATTCGCCCGGAGCCTTGCACTCCACCAGGAGCCACGGCTTTGCTAGAGGCGCCCCCGCCCGAAAATTGTGCACCATGATATCCACGCGATCTGCCGTCTTCGCATCAATCGACGAAAGCGGGAATTCCACCGCAATCAAGTGTTCCGGCACCTTCACCACATCAATCAAATAACGCACCGTCGCCTGACGGACATGTTCTTCGGGCGTTGCAGGGACTTCTTTTTTGCGAATCGGGTCAAATAGCGTATCGTGAGTCATTGGCGTGAATATAAAAAAATCACAGAATCATGAAGGGAAAGACACTACTTCAAACAAATCATTCAAAAAATGTAAAATCAAACAAGCCGAATCAATTTATTCATACTATTTTTATAGAGGCTTTTTTGGTCAAAGAAGGAGCAATCATGGATTTACAGGAATACGTTGATCAATTCGATTCGATGACCTGCATCATGTCCGTTGAGAAAAAGCCCAACGGCTATGGCAAAATGCGCATTGAAGTCGGGAACAAGGCTTATATCGACTCCTTCAAGAGAAATAACGACAATCTTATAGATATGCCATTCGGCAACAAGTTCGTGCCAGGCCAGGAATACACAAAATACATTCCCAAGGACCTGAACTTCGAAAATTTTATTTACAGCAGCGCCATCCTCAAAAAGCCGATGCACGCATACATCCACTCAGAAAGGTTCAATGCCTGGTTCAACATCTTCAGCCTGCCAATCGATTTTGAAGACCCGTTCAAATGCTACTGTACCTACACACAAGAACTCTCAACCGACATCAATACGAATTCTTTGCAGAGCCTTTCAGCAAAGACAATCTCTGACGTGCTAAAGACCTGCATCAAGCTCCGCAGCACAAAGAACTTCCTCAAGACCATGGATGAAGTGATCGCGGACATCCGCAACATATGCAAAGCAAACTTCTGTTGCATCATGCTGACGGATTTCAAGGCTCGCAAATGCTCTTTACTCAGCGAAAATGCCGCTCCCGAAATAGGCAAGCATACGCTTATGGACTTCCTGAACGACGAATTCATCAACTACGCCAAATCTTGGCTAGACATCATCAATGGAAGCTCCTGCCTGATTATCAGAGACGAAAAAGAAATGGAATATATCAAGGAGCACAGTCCCAGCTGGTACGAATCCCTTAAATCAGCCGGCATCCAGAAAATCGCCTTATTCCCGCTCAGGTACAACGACGAGACCATAGGTTTTATCTGGGCCACCAATTTCGCTCTCGAAGAAACAGACCATATCAAGGAAACACTTGAGCTTTCTACATACTTCATCGCCTCGGAGATTGCAAACTACAAATTGCTCCAAAGGCTTGAAACGCTAAGTTCCACAGACCTCTTGACTGGCGTAAGAAATCGCAACGCGATGAACAACCGCGTAATCCAAATTGCGTCTGGACGCGAACGAATGCCGACCTCCTACGGAATAATCTTTGCAGACCTGAACAGCCTCAAGGCTGTAAACGACAGAATCGGCCACAACGCCGGAGACAAGCTTCTGGTGGACGCCGCCGAAATTCTTCAGACAACATTCAGTGGAAGTAGCATTTACCGCGCCGGCGGCGACGAGTTCCTGATTATCGACTTGGAAACGCCCAAAGAAGTCCTAAGCAGCAAAGTAGAAGCACTACGAGAGAAGTCGGACAATACGAACAATATCAGCTTTGCCATTGGTTTTTACTATGAAGAAAAAGGCGGCGATATTCGTGTGGCCATGCGTGAAGCCGATTCCCGCATGTACGAAGACAAAAAAGCTTTTTATGATAGACACCCTGAATGCAGGAATCGCTAAATGATGGACTTGCAGGAATTTGTAAATAAATTTCATACGATGACAAGTATTTTGTCAGTCGAAAAGCGCGATGACGACAAAATTGGAACCATACGCATCGAAGCCGCGAACAACCTGTATATTCACGCCATGGAAAAAGTCGACAAAGACGGAAATGTCGTCTTTAAGGAAAAATTCATCCCTGGCAGTAGTTACGAACGTTACATGAAGAAGGAACTCAACTTCGAAAACTTCTGCTACGAATGCGCCATCAAGAAAAAGCCCGTTCACGCATACATCCGTCCCGAGTACTATAATTTCAGCATAAACTTGTACATGATGCCGCTCAACATCAATGATCCAAAAAAGGCATATTGCAGCTACTCGCAAGAGATTTCTTTCGAAGAAAATATTGAAGCCATGTCCAATATTTCGGCGACAACATCTTCCAATGTTTTACAGGCCTGCATCAAGCTACGCGGAGCCGCAGATCTGCAAAAGACGATGGACGAAGTCATCGAGGACATCCGCCAAATTTGTGACGCCAGCTACTGTTGCGTATTGCTCACGGACTTCAATGAGCACACTTGGTCTGTATTTAGCGACGCTCTGAAAAAAGATTCAAGCATACACTCCATTCGTGAACTGAAGGACCAGGACTTTGTTGAATTCGCAAAATCCTGGATAGACACGCTTGCCGGTAGCAATTGCCTGATGATCAAGAACCAATACGATCTTGAAGTCATCCATAAAGCAAACCCGACATGGTACGAATCGCTCACGGGAGCAAATGTCAAGAGTCTTGTTCTTTTGCCCTTGGAATACAACGGCACGACGATCGGCTTTATCTGGGTTGCAAATTTCAACACGTCAAATACACTGATCATTAGGGAAACGCTTGAACTTACTGCATTCTTTGTCGCTTCAGAAATAGCAAACTACCAATTGCTAGGAAAACTCGAAACACTCAGCCGTATAGACCTCTTGACTGGCGCCATGAACCGTAATTCCATGAACAACAAGGTTACACAGTTCATGAACGGAGAAGTGCAGTTCAAGTCTCTAGGCGTCATCTTTGCAGACTTGAACGGTCTCAAATCAACAAACGACAATCAGGGGCACGATGCCGGCGACAAGCTATTGAAAGATGCAGCCCAGATTTTAAGAAGCTATTTCAGCGACTGCGAACTTTACCGCGCCGGCGGCGACGAGTTCTTGGTCATTGCCCTAGACAAGCCAAAGAAGGATCTTGAAGACAAAGTCAACAGGATCCGCGAGGAATCGATGATCCCAGGCAAGGTCAGTTTTGCCATCGGACTCTACTATTGCGAAAACGGGGAAAGCATCTGTACAGCCATGCATAAAGCAGACGGACTCATGTACGAAGACAAGAAGCGTTACTACGACCGGTTTCCCGCCAACAGAAGGCGATTTTTATAAAGCCTCAAAACGCTCTTGACATTTGCATTAAGCGGAACTATATTTTTGCACATGATTATCTTTGGACAGAACACCATCGCAGCGAAAGCGATTGCAGCAAGCCCGGCAGCAGCCCGAGCTATTATGGGGCTGTCCAAAGAAACCAAGATCTGTAAAGCATAACGCGAAAAACTCAGATTAAAAGTTTCAAGGGCAGCCCCGCAAACGGCTGTCTTTTTTTATACCCTAAACTTTTATACCCAAAAAATTAACCATAAAACAAGGAATCGAAAATTCTTACCTAATAATGCTCTGGATCCTTAGCCCTTTACAGGGTTCAGGATGACGCAGGCATAACATTACAGAATGAATATTATTCTATAATTACGCAGTAAAAAAGTGAATTTTCGATACCGCTATAGGAGTCTAAAATGCGTAGAAGATTGTTGAGCGAAGGTGCTAAGGAACTTTCTTACGAAATCCGCGAGATCGTGAAGAAGGCGAACCAGCTCAAGGCACTCGGCTTGCCAATCCATTGGGAAAACATCGGTGACCCGATTGAAAAGAAATGTCAAGTTCCCGACTGGATCAAGGACATTGTCGTTGACCTCGTCCGCACGAACCGCAGCTACGGCTATTGCCCGTCCAAGGGTATGCTCGAAACGCGCGAATTCTTGGTGAAAGAGAACAACAAGCTCGGCGGCGCACAGATCAACGTCGAAGATATCGTTTTCTTCAATGGTCTCGGTGATGCTATTGCCACCATTTATAGCCTTCTGTCGATGAACACCCGTATCATCGGACCGGCACCGGCATACTCTACGCATAGTTCAGCCGAAGCCGCCCACGCCCACACGGCTCCTATCACTTACCGTCTGCAGCCGGAAAACCACTGGTACCCGGACCTCGAAGAACTCGAGAACAAGGTGAAGTACAACCCGAGCATCGCGGGCATCTTGATTCTGAACCCGGACAATCCGACCGGCATGGTCTACCCGCTCGAAATCCTCCAGAAGATGGTCGATATCGCCAAGCGCTACGGCCTGTTCATCATCTGCGACGAAATCTACAACAAGATTACGTACAATGGCGCCCATGCTTATGCGCTCGCCGAATACATCGGTGACGTTCCGGGCATTGCACTCAAGGGCATTTCCAAGGAATACCCGTGGCCGGGCGCTCGTTGCGGCTGGGCTGAATACTACAACCGCGACAAGGACGAACAGTTCGACGCCTTCTGCCGCGCTATCGACAATGCAAAGATGGTGGAAGTCTGCTCGACAACGCTCCCGCAAATGACGATTCCGCGCGTTCTCGGCGATCCGCGTTTCATGGAACACCGCAAGGCGTTGAACGAAAAGATCGGTCGCAGGAGCGCCATCATCAACGAAATCCTCTCCGACATTCCGGAGCTGTATTTCAACCCGACTTACGGCGCATTCTACAACACCATCATCTTCCGCGAAGGGACCCTCAACAATCACCAGACGCTGAAGATCGACAATCCGATTATCAAGAAGAAAGTCGAAGAATGGTGCAGCAAGACGACGAATCTCGACTACCGCTTCGTGTACTACCTCCTAGGCGCAAAGGGCATCTGCGTTGTGCCGAGCACGAGCTTCTGCACGGACCTCAAGGGCTTCCGCGTGACGCTTTTGGAAGAAGACGAAGACGAACTCCGCAGCGTGTTCACCACGATTCACGACGCAATCATCGAATACCTGCATAGTTAGTCGTTGGTTATTGGTCATTAGTCATTGGTCAATAGTTTTTAGTTGCTAGAGTCCTGACACACAAAGTGTCAGGATTTTTATTTTGTATATTATATAAAAACAAATAAAAGAATGAATGTATGATCAAAAAATTAATCATCGGTTTTGCTTTATTAGCAACTTTGTCTCATGCGTCATGGGACAACCTTCCCATTCAAAAAGAAGGCTCTATCCAAATTGCTGGTCAAATTAGCTACATGACTATGGATCCAGTTTCAGGTCCGATGCTTGCTGCGGGCGCTCGTTTTTCACCGCTTAGCTGGCTTGAGCTTTCTGCAATTGTACCATTTGGAATCTTCAGCACCGACAGTACCCATAAAGAAATTGACGAATCCAACCTATTCGGTATTATGAATTCACAAATCGGTTTGAAATTTCAGCTTTCAACGGGATTCAGCCTCTATGTAGACGGCTACCTGCCAGGCACAAACTATTTAAAACAAGGTAATTTTGCTGTCGATTTGGGCATGCAGCATTCAAACATTTTCACAAGCGTTATATGGTCCAAGTATATTGGCATCATGCTGGGCGACGAATGGATCAATGAATACCTCCACTTTGGTACCGAAATCGACATCTTGTTCAAAAGCTTTACAATTTACACAGCCCTCGAAATCATCAAGGGGAAAGAAGCCCCCTACAACAGTTCCACCGAAATCACTTCCACTAATTTCGGTGTTATCTTTGATATAGGAGCGAAGATCGAGCTTTCTGACAATGTGACTCTGGATGCATCCATAGAGATTACAGGAGGCAACCGACACAAACCTAAAGAAATCGACGAACCGACGGCATTTAGCATATCTCTTTTCTACAACTTCGATTAAGAATAATATTTCTATAAAAGAACTCCCGGCATGTCAAATGTCGGGAGTTTCTTAATTAAGTTAATTTAACTGTTAAATGTCGTCTGATTTCTTTATTGGAATCGGAAGGAACGGCGGCTCGAGTTCCAGGCAGATCGGGCAATGGTCAGAACCCTTCACATCGCTCAAAATTTCGGAACTTACCACATTCGGCATGAGCGCGGCATCGACAAAGCCATAGTCCAAACGCCAACCCACATTCCTTTCACGGGCACCAAAACGGTTCGACCACCAGGAATAGGCATCGCGGGTGTCCGGGTGCAATGTACGGAACGTATCGACAAAGCCGTTTTCAACGTACTTGTCCATCCAGGCACGTTCAATCGGCAAGAAACCGCTCACGTTCTCGTTTTCCTTCGGGCGGGCAATATCGATTTCCTTGTGGCAGGTATTGTAGTCACCGACAGTCACCACATGCTTGCCATCGCGCAACCACTGCTTGGAATTTTCAAGGAACGCGTCGTAGAAGCGGAGCTTGTAGTCCAAGCGATCATCGCCCTGGCCGCCATTCGGGAAATAAATGCAGTTGAGCACCCAGTCCGGGAACACCAGCTGGAGCACACGGCCTTCTTCATCGAATTCCTCGATGTCAAAGCCATAATTGACCGCATCCGGTTCAATCTTTGAATACACGGCCACACCACTGTAACCCTTCTTGCGCTTGCAAGCGTTCCAGTAGGTATAATAGCCTTCACGGCTTGCCACTTCAGCAACCTGGCTTTTTTCGGCGCGGACTTCCTGAAGGCAAAGCACATCGGGATCGGTCGCAGTGAACCAATCTTCAAAGCCTTTTTTCAGTACGGAACGAATACCGTTGACGTTCCAGCTGTAGATCTTCATTTTGACCCCAATCTCAATTTTACAGCCAAAGATAGAATATTTTTTGAATATCCAAAGGGTACTAAGCCTCCTACCCGGCCAAAAAGTTTATAAATGTTTACAAAATCGCATTTTTGTACAGAAAAACACACCTATTTTATTCATTTTCAAAAAAAATTTCACAAATATGTCTAATAATCTTATATTTGAAAGCATGAAGAATAATATCTTGTTGTCCTCTTGCTTTCTTGCAATTTCGTTCTTAGCCGGTTGTGCAGGTTCTTCTGCACAAAAAGGTGAAGAACTCGTTATCCCAACCGATCTCCCGCCTATTTGCCGCGACATCGACTTTGTCGCAAATCCCGACATGCGTGAAGTTTGTGGGGTCCGCAAGGCTAGCCGTCACAACATCGCCTATAAGAACATCCCGCAACAGCGCTATCTGATCAAGCCTTCTGAAACATCGATTGTAAAAACGAACGGCAAGCTCGAACTCCGTTTCCAGAACTCCCTCCCGATCAACCTTGAAGGGCCGATCACGCATGAACTCGAATTCGGCCTGGATAAGCGTCTTGAAAAGATCAAGAACACTTACGATTACCACGAAATTACAAATAAGGGATCTGAAAGACTCCGCATTTTCAAAATGGGGATTCCAACCGATAAGGGAAACAAGTACGACTACTGCTTCCGCATCCCAGAAAAAAAGGGAAATGACAGAACCCGAAGCAAGGCAATGGGTGTAAACATCGAGACCATGTCCTGCACAGAATTCGATAGAATCATCGCAAACCGATAAAAACAAATCGAACAAGTTTTTAGCAGCTCTTAAGGGGCTGCTTTTTTTAGTGTCATTTTTTTGATTCTCTTTTTTGCTAAATTATCGAACGGTAAAAAAGTGAACGAAAATAAGTACATACACAACGCACTGCGGCAGATCCACGTCGATACGCCGTGCTCGCCCATTTCTGGATTTTCCATTTCGGGACTTGCGACGTACATCCAAATTCCAGAGCTGGATTTTTGCATTGACATGGGCGAATGCCCGCTCTCAGCGATTCCACTGAACCACGTGTTCCTGACACATGCGCACGGCGACCACGCGCGTTGCCTGATGCGTCACCACAGTTTGCGCAAGATGATGGGCGTAGAACGCGACAGCGTTTATTACATGCCCGAATGCGTAAGCGAAAACGCAAAGGCTTGGATCAAGGCAGAAGCTTTGTTCGAAGGCGTTGGCGAATCGAAATTCCGTTACCCGGAAATTGAACCGGTCACCGCAGGCGAATTGCAATTTTTGAGATACCGCAAGGACCTTGCGCTCGAAGCGTTCGAAGTCAAGCACTCCATCCCGGCGATGGGCGGTACGCTCTACTTTTACAAGAAGAAGCTCAAGGAAGAATTCCTGGGAAAGACGCCGACTGAAATCATCGAACTCCGCAAGAACGGGGTCGAAATCACGCGCGAAGTTTATGAGCCGCTCGTGAGCTTTATGGGCGATTGTCTTGGCGAAAGCCTGCTCGACAACAGCCGCGTTTTCCAGTCGAAGGTGCTGATTACAGAATGCACGTTCCTCGACGATGGCGAAGAAGCGATGAGCAAAAAGAAGGGCCACAGCCACTTGAAAGATATCGTGCATGCACTCAACGAACTCGACGACGAAATCAAGTGCGAGAAAATCATCCTGAGCCACTTCTCGATGAAGTATTCCGAAAGGCACATCCGCGAGATGCTTGACAAGGCAATCCCAGACAAGTTCAAGGAGAGGATCGTAGCGTTCGTTTAGTAGACGGTAGGAAGTAGGAAGAAAAATGCACGGACAAACCGCAGAACAAGAAGCGCAAACAGTGTCATCCTGAGCCCGTTCGACAAGCTCAGGGTAAACTCCGTCGAAGGATCCAGTAAAGTTTAATAGGAACAAAAACATGGCAGAAGAAACCAACAACGAAATTTTAGAAGAAGAAAAGGCTCCGAAGGAAGTCGTGATTCCAGAGTTTTACCGCGACTTGAGTCAGGACCCGCAAATGAAGGCGCTGTGGCATTACGTATTCCGCACAAATGGCGACCGCAAGCCAATCAAGACGCCAGACGGCTTGCCGCACAAGCTTGACTTCACCTGGAAGGACATGTTCCCGAACGAAAACGGACACATCGAAGTCGAAATCGGAAGTGGCAAGGGCAACTTCATGACAGACTACGCCGAGAAGCATCCGGACTACTTTATCATGGGTAGCGAATGGGACTTCACTTGGGCCGCTTTTGCGCACGAACGCATGGAAAAGCGCGGTATCGTTGCTCAAGGCAATGCCGCCATGTTGCGCGGTGACGTTTTCTACTTCTTGCGCGATGCCGTGAAGGACAACACAGTGGACGCATTCCACATGTACTTCCCGGACCCGTGGCCAAAGGAACGCCACCACAAGAACCGCTTGCTGCGCCCTGACTTCCTTGATGAAGTCGCCCGTTGCCTTAAACCAGGCAAGCGCATTTTCTACTGGGGCACCGACCACAAGGAATACAACGAAATCGCCCTTGAAACGTTCGACGCCTATCCGACTTGCAAGGTGCTTGTCCGCAATACGGCAGAACCTACCGAAGGCATCATGACCGGATTCGAACGCAAGTACAAGAAAGAAGGCAGACCTATTTATAGAAGTATTATAGAGTTTGAAAAATAGGAATTAGGTTTTCAGGTATGGGCTCGGTCGCCTTCGGCTCCCTTTGGGCTATGGGCAAAAGCACACCCCAAAGCGAGTTTACGAGCGACCCCATACCCCATAGCTGATATTATTTATTTTTAACTTATACAACATGTTAAAGCAACTCACAATAAACAGCTTTACACTCATTGCCGAGGCAAGCGTCCCGTTCCATGAAGGTTTTACTGCAATCACGGGTGAAACTGGCGCCGGCAAGTCCGTCTTGATGAAAGCGCTCCGCATGGTCTGCGGAGACAAGTCGCAAGCGTCGATGGTCCGCACAGGCGAAGAAAAAGCGGTCATCGAAGGGACATTCGACATTTCGAACGAACCCGAAGTCAAACAAATTCTTGCAAAGTTAGAACTCGACGATGACGATGAACTCATCATCCGCCGCGAGATTCTTGAAAACGGAAAGGGACGCGCCCGCGTGAACGGTTCCGTTGTGAGCCTCTCGGATTTGCAGGAGCTTGGCGAATCGCTTATCCAGATGCACGGGCAGAGCGAACAGCTGTTATTGCGAGACATCCGTACGCATGCAAAGATGCTCGATGAATACGCGAACAACAATGAGTTGCTAACAAACTATTCAAAAAGCTACAACGCATGGAACAACGTTCTCGCCGAAATTCAAAAGACTGAAGCGCACGCCAAAGATCTGGCGCAGCAAAAGGACTTTTTGAAATTCCAGTACGATGAACTTTCAAAGGCGGCACTCCGCGATGGCGAAGAAGAAGAGCTTGAAGAAAAAGTCAACGTTGCAAGCAAGAGCGAAGCGGAACACAATCTGCTGAATGAAATTCAAGGATTGATTGGTTGCGATAACGGCATCTTGGAACAGGTCCAGAACCTTCAGTACAAATTGCGCAGTCTCGCTCAAAAGATTCCGCATTACGAAGAAGACTTGAACGCACTCGTTGAAGTGGCCGATCCGTTCGAAGGAATTTGCAAGGACTTGCAAAGGCTCCGCCCATCAAAGTCCATGAGTCCTGTTGAAATCGACCGAGCCAATTCTAGGATCGCAACGATTCAAAAGCTCAAGCGCAAGTACCGCACCGACGTCGCCGGACTCATCGCGCTCACCGAACAACGGAAGCAGGAACTCGACAGCCTCGAGAACCTCGATGCCGACCTTGACGAACTCAGGCGCAAGGCAGAGGCTCACAAGGCTGAGACTTACCGCCTCGCAGCAAGTCTCACCGAGAAGCGCCGTGAAGCCGCTCAGCGCTTCGACTCGGCCGTGCAAGAAATCTTGCACAGCCTCGGCATGCCGAAAGCCAAGTTCTTCACGAGCATCACCGAACAGGACCCGACGCCAAACGGCGCCGACCGCATCGAGTTTTTGCTCGCCCCGAACCCGGGCGAAGGCGAGAAGTCTTTGCAAAAGGCAGTTTCGGGCGGCGAACTCAGCCGTGTGCTGCTCGCCATCAAGAGCGTCATGGCAGACCTCGACAAGGTCCCGCTCCTGATTTTCGACGAAGTGGATTCCGGAATTTCAGGAGAAACAGGCAACAGCATCGGCGATGCACTGCGCAATTTGGGCAAGCACCACCAGGTACTTACCATCACCCACTTGCATCAAGTCGCAAGCCGCGCCCAGAATCAGCTCGCCGTGAGCAAAAAAGAGGTTGAAGGTAGGACTTTTACGACCATTATCGACCTCGACAAGAACGGACGTATCGAAGAAATTGCTAGAATGTTAGGTGGAACATCTGAAACTGTTCATACCCATGCAAAGCAACTGTTGGAGAATAATTTATGACAGAACCAGAAAATACTTCTGATGTTCGTTTGAGATCGCGCGTATGGAGCATTTTACGCGCACTCATCTTTGTCTGCGTCATAATCTTCATTTGGGAAGACTGGACCACGATGGCGTGTTCCTTTGTTGGTATCGCGCTCATCATGGGCTGGGTGAACCTGTTCCAGCTCAAGAGCCAGGAAATCGAAAAGCCCTACTACAGACTTTGGCTTAATACCATTGACGGTTTTTTACAGTTTATCGTGATGGCAAGCATTTTTGCCCGCGACCTGATCCAGAATGAAAATGTTGAAAAGATTTTAGCCGTCGGATGCGCCGTTTTGCTGGCGCGACTCATTGCGCATACCCTATTTTCGCTTGGAGTCCTCCGCGAAGGTAAGCAGCTCCCCCGCAAGCGCCGCTGGAGCAAGCTCGCCAATCTCTCCGTGACAATTACGATGGGCGTCTATCTATTGAATCTGGAAAACCTCCAACAAATCATGATGGTCGTTTCCATCTTGCTCATCGCCGCTTCTACCGCCGCATACGCATACTGGTACTACCGCGACCCGGCACATCGCAAACCTCTTTCAATCGCAAGCCAGCTCACCATGAGCCGCATTGTGCTTACGCCGTTTTTCCTCTGGGTGTTCTTCTACGATAACGATCTGGATTACAGCAACAACAATCTCGTGTTTAAAATTCTTGCGCTTGTAATGGTGCTGGGCTTTATGCTCACGGATTTTTTGGACGGCAAGCTCGCCCGCTCGATGGGCGAAGTCAGTACGCTCGGCAAGTACCTCGACCCGTTCAGCGACAAGATTTCGAACATGACGATTTTCATGTGCTTTATCGCAACAGGCTATGCCTCTGTTTGGATGGTCGCCTTGATTTACTTCCGTGAATCGAGCGTGGAAACACTCCGAACACTCGCCGCAAGTGAAGGCCTCATTATGCCGGCACGTCGCAGTGGTAAATGGAAAACAGCGTTGCAAGGGATCGGCATTGTCGCAATTCTCCTCGGAGCTATCGAACCTGTCCGTGCTTTGATTCCAGGATTCGAAGGGATTTGGCATCAGTTCCCCATTATTGTGATGGGGATCATAACAGCTATTACACTCATCAGCGGAATTGATTATTTCTACGCAAGCAAGCACATTTTGAAAAAATTTGTGTAATGGAATTTCGCTTAAAAACGGCGGAAAAAACATAAAAAAAGCTTATTCTGCAATTTACTCTGCACCTTAGGCTTGCCAAATCTATTATTATTTTCTATATATGGATCAACCTCGACGCGGGGTGGAGCAGTTGGTAGCTCGTCGGGCTCATAACCCGAAGGTCGCAGCGTTCAAGTCCTGCCCCCGCTACTAAAAAACGCAGATTTCAATCTGCGTTTTTTTTGTTTTTAAGTTCTAGTAACTAGTAACTCAGAACTAGTAACTCCAAAATAAATATATTTACAGCATGTCTCGCATTTCAGAACAAGAAGCTCTCGATTTATTTTTGAACGCACCGCTCGACGAACTTTGCGCACGCGCCAACGCCGAAAAAGAAGCGCGCCACGGCAAGTCCGTTTACTGGGTGAATAACCGCCAAATCAACTACACGAACGTGTGCGTGCTGCACTGCAAATTCTGCGCATTCAGCCGCATCAAGAAAGATAGCCCGACCGCTTACGACTGGAATTACGAAACCATCCGCGACAAGGCCGCCGAAGCAATCAGCAAAGGTGCCCGCGAACTGCACATTGTCGGCGGTCTCCATCCCGACCATCCTTTCGATTACTACATCGAGATGTTGCGCAAGCTCCGCAAGGAATTTCCATCCGCGAACTTGAAGGCATTTACCGCCGTCGAAATTTGCCACTTCGCGAAGATTTCTGGCCAGACGCCCGAACAGATCATGGCAACGCTCAAGGACGCAGGCCTTGATGCGCTCCCCGGCGGCGGCGCCGAGATTTTAGTACAAAGTGTACGCGACAAGATTTGTCCGGGCAAGGAAACTGGCGAAGAATGGCTCGATGTCCATCGCGCCGCGCACAAGCTCGGCATCCCGACGAACGCGACCATGCTCTTTGGGCACATCGAAAAGATTGAAGATCGCATCGCGCACATGAAGATGCTCCGCGACCTACAAGACGAAGCTCCAGGATTTTTCGCATTCATACCGCTCGTGTACCACCCGGAACACAATGCACTCCACAAGATTGTCCCGAACATCACAAGCGAAGAAGATATCTTGCGCACGGTCGCCGTCTCGCGCCTGTTCCTGGACAACTTCCCGCACATCAAGGCTTACTGGATCCAGATGGGCATTGAAACCGCGATGAAGGCGCTCCACGCCGGCGCATCGGATTTGGACGGCACGATTATCGAAGAGAAGATTACGCATGCCGCAGGCGCCACGGTTCCCGTGGGCATGAGTCCGGAACGGATGAAGAGCCTTATAATAAAAGAAGGCCTCGTTCCGGTGGAACGAGACGCCTTGTACGAAAGATTCTCGTAAAACAAGAAATAATGGATGGGGCAAGCCCCAACCTCTTTGGCTCGGTCATATCCATACGAGTATGGCTGCGACTCTCGCCTTATGAGGTTGTCTTCGGGCATTCGCCCTCAGGATGACGAAGTAGCAATGGCGGCGCACCTACGCGATTACGCCGATTTCCTTGAGGTAACGGCCAAGCGCATCTTGCCATGTGGGGAGCGGCTTAAAGCCAGCTTCCACGAGTTTACTCTTGTCCAAGCGGCTATTGAACGGACGGGCCGCCTTCGAGAGACCGTATTCCGCAGTCGTCACCGGCAACACCTTTGTCGGAAGCCCAGCCTGCTTGTAGATTTCCTTCGTGAATTCATACCAGCTGATGAATCCGCCTTCGTTCGTAGCGTGATAATAACCGTACTTGTCCGTTTCAATCATATCGACGAGAAGTCGGCTCAAGTCGAGCGTGTAAGTCGGCGTACCAATCTGGTCGTAAACGACGCGGACCGTATCGTGAGTCTCGCCCACCTTGAGCATCGTCTTGATGAAGTTCTTGCCATTGAGGCCGAACACCCAGGCGATACGTACAATGAAATACTTTTCAAGCGTTCCGCTTACGGCAAGTTCACCCTTGAGCTTGGATTCGCCATAGACGTTGAGCGGTTCGTAATCCTTGCAGTCCGGTTTCCACGGAGAAGTGCCACGGCCATTAAACACGTAGTCCGTGCTGATGTAGACCATCTTTGCATCAATTTCTTTAGCAACGCGAGCAATGTTTTCCGTGCCTTCGGCGTTAATTGCAAAGACCTTCGCCTTCTTGTCTTCGTCTTCGGCAAGGTCCACCGCCGTCCAAGCAGCGCAATGCACAATCACATCAGGCTTCACACTCTTGATGGTTTCTGCAACCGCAGCTGCATTCGTAATATCCATCGGAACATAAGGCATCGTGGTCACAGCGCTACCGTCGGCTACACCAGAATATGATGGAGCGATATCGCTACCAATTCCCTCGTAACCGCGCTTTGCAAGTTCATTCATCACATCGTGACCCAGCTGGCCACCAACACCCGTCACTAAAACTTTCATAGAAAAAACCTCTACGACAATAATAGCAAATAGTAATTGTTTATTGTCTGCTTCAAGTTATTACAGTCAGTTCTTACGTCATTCCGGCCATCGAGCCGGAATCTAGACTAGACGGCGGATCAAGTCCGCCATGACACAGTGCGTCTGTTAGCCAGGATGTTTATCAGATTTGCAAATTTCTATCTTTGGGCACGATGTTTGAAGCGTTAAATTTTCATTTTTCAGCATACGACTGGCTGCTCGTTTTCATGGTCACCGCTCTCGGCACCCTGAGCGCTTACCTGAAGGACCCGCAACTCAAGGCGGTCACAGCGACCATTCCCATCCCCTGCGGTTTTGCCTACATCGCCGTCGGCCTCCCGATGGGCACCGAGAACGCAGTCTCGGGCTTCATGTGCATGTTGTACGTACACATTGTACGCATCCTCCACTACAAGGTAAAAGTACCTATCGTACCGTCAATTATCGCAGGCCTTGCGTTTTTCGTCGCGCTCGGGACATTTTTGCACTCGCGCATCCCTGAAGGCGAAGCGTACTTTATCGGCGCATGCGTTTTTGACTTTGTCATCGGCGTGATTTTCTTCCAGAAGCAAAAATACAAGGCCGGCGTGCGCTACAAGACCCCGCTCCCGGTTTACATCAAGGCGCCCGCCATCGCAGGCGTCGTTTCCGGCCTCATGTTCATCAAGCGCCTGATGGGCGGTTTCTGCACCAGCTTCCCGATGATGAATTCCATCGTAAGTTACGAGAGCCGCTATTCGCTCGGCGACCAGTGCAGACAGCTCCCGCTCTTCCTCATCGCAGGGCCATTCATGTTTGTAACGATGCGCTACATAGAAATCGGCTTTGGACTCAACCACTGGATAGTACTCCTCATCGGTTACATCGTTTTCGCCCTGATTTACTGGCCGCTCAACAAGGAACTCAAGCGCCGCAACGAAATCAACTATAACTCAGTAGACAGTAGGAAGTAGGAAGTGGGCTGTAAACGGGGCCTTTTGAAGGTATTTGGAAAAATTTACTTGAAGAAATCCCCCAACAAGGGTAAATTTAAAGAGATAAAACAAGGAATTTCACGCAATGCATAAAATTTCCCGTATTTCTTTAGCTTTTACCGGCGCCATCCTCTCCGCCTCGCTTTTAGCCGCCTGCGGCGAAGACAACCCGACTAACGCTTTCGACAAATTCATGTCAAGTTCCTCGACCACCCAGTCGGATCCTCTTTCAAGCGTTACGCCCCCCGGTTCTTCAAACGACAATCAAGACCCTACAAGTTCTGCCGAGGCCACATCTAGCTCTGCAATAAATCCAGGTGACGGCACCAGTTCCTCGGACGCAAGCGTTCCGCCTGCATCAAGTTCTGAAGGATCGCTTGACCCGACTTGCGTTGAAACGCCAGTCGCAACCATCGCCGTCGATTCCATCGGCCTCGCCGATATCGGCGACGTGTTCAAAAGCGTCCGCTGCAACGAAAAAGCTGTTTTTGTGATCCGCCACGGCGAACGCAGTGACGCAGAGACCGGTCCCGAAACTCCGCTTACCCACTGGGTAGGTGAGCCAGATACCATCGCCGGTCAGCCAACCGATGGCGTTCGCCAATCCATCGCCGTCGGTAAAAAACTCATCAGTGCCGACGAATTTACATACACGCACACCAAATACGTCCGCACAGAACAGACTTGCTTCTACATCGCACAAGGACGTGGGCAGCAGACATTCCCGCACGATTCTTCTGAAATTTATTCCATCAGCTGGTACAAGAAAGACAAGGAACGCTATAAATATTACGAAGACTCCACCAAGAACGTCCGTCTCGTTATTGCAGGCTGGGCCTACGACAATCTTTACGCCGACGCATTCTACGATTTGACTGAAAAAACGAACGAAATCATCAAGACGCATATCGCACCGGACTACGCATCTATGAACAAGTTCCGCGTCATTTGCTCCCACGATGACTTCGTCCTCCCCCTCGCCGTTTTCGCCTCGAACGGAACGGTGAATTTCAGATTCCACGATCCAGCTTCGAGACACTGGCCGTACTTCCTCTCTGGCGTTGCCGTCATCATCGACAACAAGAACCAAATCAGGTACGTGCCGTTCAAAGGACTTGGTATCGGAGCTGAATAGTTTTTTTTGGTTATTGGTCGTAGGTCAATAGTCATTAGTTACTTGATTTTTTGACGATCCTCTCGACTTGATCGAGGGGATTTTTTGTATTTGTAGTGCATTTTTCCAGCATTTTCGAAATGTTCTCAAAATATTTCTCAAATTAAGGTTTAAATAAGAACCACTTTTTTGAATATTTATATATATTAACAACGATTGTAAGGGTTTAAATTGTTCTCAAAATTCCAACGGAGACGATATGTTTGGTAAAATTTCATTGATCGGCATCGCCACTTTGGCAGCTCTCGCCACGACCGCTAACGCCGAAAAGTACGAATGGGGCAACGTCCGCTTTGATGGAGGCGGATTCGTGAGCGCCATTATGCCGAGTCCGACAGTCGAAGGTCTCATTTACGCGCGTACCGACGTGGGCGGCATTTACCGCTGGGATGCCACAAGCAGCCGTTGGATTCCGTTGATGGACTGGATCAGCCAAAACGACGTAGGCCTCTACGGCACCGAAGCTTTTGCACTCGACCCGCAAGACCCGAAAAAGATTTACGTGCTCGGCGGCACCGGCTACTTTAGTAAGGGCCGCACCGCTGTTTTGCGTTCCTCTGACATGGGCGCCACTTGGGACACAAGCTACGTGGAAATGCTCGCCCACGGTAACGGCATGGGCCGCCAGACGGGTGAAAAGCTCGCCGTGGACCCGAACAAGTCTAACATCGTCCTCTGCGGCAGCCGCACGAAGGGCGTTTACAAGAGCACGGACTCCGGCAAGACCTGGACAAGCCTCTACAAAGTTGCACTATCTACCGCAACCGAAAGCAGCCTCAACGGCGTAAACGGCGTAAGCTTCGTGATGTTCGACCCGGCACAGGGCAAACTCGCCGACGGCAGCACCGCAACAATTTACATTGGCACTTCCGAAACCACGGACAACTTGCAGGTCAGCCATGATGGCGGCGCCACCTGGGAAGTCATCAAGGGCGCTCCGAGCGGTCTTATGCCGCATCGCGCAAAGATTGTGGATGGCAGCATGTACATCACGTTCGCCGATGGTCCGGGTCCGTATAACATTTCTCGCGGCGGCGTTTTCAAGTACAACATCAAGGCCAGCACTTGGACCGACATCACCCCGTTTGACGATAACGAAAAAGAAGACGGCACCATCGCCCACGAAAAGAATAATTGCTCTTACGGTGGCATTGCCATTGACCCGAAGGATCCGAAGCACATCGTCGTTTCAACGCTCGGCCAGTACACCGGACGCCACTTCTTCAAGGACAAGACCGAAAACTACGGCGACCGCATTTATGTGACAACCGACGGCGGCGAAAACTGGACGTTCGGTCAGCACTACGGCGACGGCGTGAACATGGACGAAAACGGCAACAACTGGATTCACGGGAATGCCATCCACTGGGCAGGTTCCATTGAGTTCGACCCGTTCAACAACAAGAAAGTCTGGGTGACCAGCGGTAACGGCATTTTCCAGACCGATGATATCACCGCCAAGGTTCCCGTTTGGAAATTCCAGTCCGTGGGTATCGAAGAAACGGTTCCGCTCGACATCGTGAGCATTCCGGGTGGCCCGCTCGTCACGGCCATTGGTGACTACGACGGCGCAGTCTACACCGACATCAAGAAGAGTTCCCCGCGCCACACGCCGATTATCGGCACGACCGAAAGCATGGCATACGCTCCGCTTTCCGGCTCGCTCCTCCGCACGGGCATCATCACCGTTTACGGCCAGTACGAATCGATCAATTACAACGTCATGTACCGTTCCGAAGACATGGGCGCCACTTGGGATAGTGTGAAGACCACGCTCAAGGGCGGCAAAGGCCTCGTGGTTCTCTCCGCAGACGGCAAGGTCATCCTCCACCGCCCGGACCAGAGCGCAACCGTTTACCGCTCCGACGACAATGGCGCCACATGGACCGCCGTTGAAACCGGCACACAGACGCAGTACGCCCGCATCGTCGCAGACCCGGTAGATCCGAAGACGTTCTACGTGATGGGCGCAATGGGCACACTCTACAAGTCCACAGACGCCGGCAAGAACTTCACCGCACAGGACGCTCGTTTGCAGAACGAACAGGCTGGAGAATACTACAACGGCGCAGGCCTCATCCGCACCGTTCCTAAGAAAGAAGGACACCTCTGGGTTCCGATGGATCAGGCTCAAGTTTGGCAGCCGAAGGGCTTCACGGAATACGGTCTTGCTTACACGGAAGACGGCGGCAAATCCTGGAATCGCTGCGAAGGCGCCAAGACCGCAATCTCCGTTGGCATCGGCAAGGCTAAGGAAGGTTCTGACTACGAAACGATTTTCATCTGGGGTGCAGCCAAGGAAGGCGACCCGATCGGCATCTACCGCAGTACCGACAAGTGCAAGACCTTTGAACGCATAAACGATGACGCCCACCAGTATGGCGGTCCGGGTAACGGAAACTTCGTGCAGGGCGACATGAACACCTTCGGCGTTGTCTACATGAGTACAGTCGGCCGCGGTCTCGTGGTTGGCGCACCGGAAGGCACTGAATTTGTCGAAGTTCCGCCGACAAGCCTCAACAAGGTTGCACACAACATAGGCAAGGCGACGCTCACGCAGCAGAATAGAACTCTGCAAGTGAACGTTCCGAGCGAAAGCAAGCTCGAAGTTATCGCGCTGAACGGCAAGACGCTCCTCTCCGCAGACGTGAACGGCAACAGAAGCGTAAGCCTCAAGAAGATCCCGAACGGCAAGTACATCGCAAAGGTTGTCAGCGCAAACGGCAAGTTGCTCTTGAAAAAGGCTATTGCGATTAAATAAAGTGTATTAAAGGTGATGCCCGCTCAGCGTCGGGCATGACAACAACAAAAGTTTCAATAATCATCAATCCCACACTTCAAAAGGCTAGAGTGCAAAGCGAACGCTTTTAAACTCTAGCCTTTCTTTTTTGCTATGTTGTTAGGCGATGCAAGAACTGACGTTTAAAATCATTGCGAGAATCAAGAGCGACTTTCGAGAAAAGTTCGGCATCCCGCGACAGAGCGGGCTTGTGCAGAACTTGCGTTCCACGATACGCTTTGAGCCGGAATTCCGCAATGCCGATGCGCTCCGCGGTCTCGAAGGATTTAGCCACCTGTGGATCATGTGGATTTTTTCGGAGAACATCCGCAGCACATGGAGCCCGACCGTGCGCCCGCCAAGACTCGGCGGCAACAAGCGTCTCGGCGTTTTCGCCACGCGTTCGAGCTTCCGCCCGAATCCGGTCGCACTTTCTTGCGTGAAAATCGAAAGCATCAACCTAGATACGCCTGAAGGCCCGGAAATCATCGTCAGTGGCGCTGACCTCATGGACGGCACACCGATCGTCGATATCAAGCCGTACCTTCCCTACACGGACGCGCATCCCGAAGCAGTCGGCGGTTTTGCAGACGCCGTGAAGCAGAACAAAGTTCACGTCAAGAATCCCGATGCACTCGCAAAGCTAAGTGCAGATAAACGCACAGCACTTATTGAGGTATTGGAACAGGACCCGCGCCCCGCTTACCAGAACGATCCCGAGCGCGTTTACGGGTTCAACTTCGCAGAACACGAAGTCAAGTTCAAAGTCGTAGGCGACGAACTGGAAATTATTAGTATAGCGTAAAAATAAAGAAAGAACCCCGTGCGAACACGGAGCCCTTAGCATTGAGGAGAACTTATTATTGTAAATTCACGCGCTGCACAATGTGAGATGAAGCCGTCACCACGCTTATCATGTAAACCCCAGAAGAAATATTCTTCCTAGATATCAGGACATCGCCTTGCCCAGCGGACAACAAGCGGTTTGCATAAGCCACTTCGGAACCAAGCGCAGAATAAAGACGAACGCTTATGACACCCGAATGTGCCATAGACACAGGCACACGCAAGAAAGCCCCATCAAAAGAGACTTTGCCAACGCTCACTGTATGAACGGCATTAGGTATAGCAAATCCACCTACAGTAGAACCAGAAGAACCCATACTGCTGCTAGAAACCTCAGACGAACTCGACAAAGCCTCGCTACTGCTGGATTCAGTCGAGACAGGCTTGAGGTCATCCCCCAAAACCTCTATCACTTTTTCAGCATAGCGCTTGCCAAAATCACGATACCCCTGCGACGAGAAATGGATACGCAACATGTCTAGGTCATTGAGTCCCTCGGCAGAAACGAGATAGAAGTTCTTGGATTTGTTCGGGAGCTTCCTGATGTTGTTGTTCGTCCCTTTGGAACTGCCGTTATACGGAACCTCACCCGCAAAAAATGGAATGTTTTCATCAAGCCCAACATCCTTGACCAAGCGGTCATAGACTTTCTTGACCTTGTTCGGCCAATCACTGTCACCCTCATCCGTTTCGCCCTGATGGAAAATGATTCCTTTGATGACACCGTCTTCCTTTGCCTTTTTCGCCATATCGACCAGACGCTGGTAAGGATCGCCACCATAATCCCTGACGATATCCATAAACCAGCCCGCCTGCTGACTCCAATAGCTATCGCTAACCGGGGGATCGAACAATACAATGCTGCACCCTGCAACCGCGACCACGACGACCCCCACCTTAATCTGGGGGTCTAATCTTTCGACCAAGGTACGTCCAAAATAATCCGTGGGGCCTAAACCGCCGTGCTTATTTGCTAAAGGCGGAATCGCATCGTTCCACGTTCCGAGCTTGCGTCCATTAAAGTTATCAATCGTCGAAAACATCTGGAAACGAGAATCAACCGTCTTGTCCTTGCTTTCAATCGTGCCTTGGCCTTCCATATTGGATTGTCCAAACGCGAGATAAATATGGAAATTAGGATCTGGCGCAGCAAAGGCCGATGAAACGGCTAGTTCCAAACCCAAAAACATGCTCACGACACGCGAGACAGCCATCTATCACTCCTTGAGGCGCAAAAATCCCTAACACCTTAAATATACCCTTCAATTAAAGGCTTTAATAAAAAAAAGGCAAAACTCGTTGTAGATATCTGCAACGCCATTTTCGCATATAAAAAAGCCCTGCACGGGTCTGCGCAGAGCCTTTGCCTACAGGATCAAAACTAGCGATTCAAGTCAATACGCTTGGTAATACTTGCAGAACCCATCTGGACATTTAGCACATAAACACCAGAATGCAAGCCCCTCTTGGAAAGAGAAACCGTTTTCGTTCCCTGTTCAACAGACTCGCTGACATTCGCAACTTCATTGCCAAGCACGGAATAAAGACGAACATTCACCACGCCAGAACGGGAAAGGGACAGCGGGACCTGTAAAGCACCACCCACAAAAGAGACCTTCCCCACACTCAATGTACGGGCCGCATTGGGGATAACAATCCCACCAACGGTGGAACTAGAAGAGACCGCACTGCTGCTAGAAACCTCAGACGAACTCGACAAAGTCTCGCTACTGCTGCTAGACTCTTCAGCAGAAACGGGCTTAAGCTTGTCACCAAGAACTTCAATCATCTTCTCGGCATAACGCTTGCCAAAATCGCGGTATTCCTGAGCCGTAAAATGGACATTCTGTCCATCACCAAGAGCCTGGTTAAAGCCCTCGGACGAAACGATATAAAAGTTTTTCGACTGCTGCGGGAGTTTTGCAATGTTGTTATTCGCGCCCTTGCTCGAACCGGTACGCAGGACCTCGCCCGCAAGGAAAGGAATGTCATTTTCCAGCCCAAGATCCTTAATGATATTGTCATAGACTTTCTTCACCTTGGAAGGCCATTGGCCATCGCCGGCATCAGTTTCACCCTGATGGAAGATGATTCCCTTAATGACGCCATCCTCCTGGGCCTTTTTTGCCATATCGATCAGACGGCCATAAGGGTTTCCACCGTATTGATTGATATATCCCGTCATCCAGCTCTGGGTATTCTTGACCGAATTGATGTAATTCTGGTAATTTGCCTTATCAAACAACTGGATGCTGCAACCCGCAACAGCAACAACGATAACGCCTACCTTGATTTTGGAATCGGTCTTTTCGACCATCGTGCGGCCAAAATAATCCGTTGGGCCAAGTTTTGCGTTATTGCAATGCGCAAGAGGCGGCTTTGCCGTGGACCATTTGCCCTTGGAAGCCCCCTGGTTACAGGACGCATTATCGGCAGACCAAAGAACCCGGAACCGCTCATCGACAGTCCTATCCTGGCTTTCGATATTGCCCTGGCCTTCCATATTGGATTGACCAAACGCTAAATAGATGTGAAAATTAGGGTCTGGCGCTGCAAAAACAGAAGAAACAGCAAGGCCCATGCCCAAAAACAAGTCCACTATCCGTGAGACATTCATCTTACACTCCTTGGGACCCCAAAGTCCCCCAACAACTCTTCCTAATATATCCTAAACTACAGGACTTTTGTTAAATCTTTGGAAAATCGCGTTGTAGGATTCAGCAACATTGAATTTTTTATATATATTCCCATAAAAACGAGGACTTTATGACAATCAAATCTTTGACATTCATTGCCATTGCAGCAACTATGTTCACCGCCTGTGCCGAATCTACAACAACGCCACCATCAAAGGCTCAAGAGTGCGCCGCAGGACTCACAGCACAATGCATCCTGGGAACCTGGAGCACCGAAGGCCCAACGATTCCTCAACCTACCGGCGAAGGATTTATTTATATCATTGAACCAAGCCATAATTTCAGGGAAGATCCTGCAACCCTAAAATTCTACGTCGATGAAAAGAAAGTAAACAAATTCGAGTTTACGAATTCATCAAAAAGCACCGCTGAATGCAAACCGACAAAGATTTATGGAAACTGGGAAATCATCAACAATTCCATTCATCTTAACGCAACCGCCGGTAACGACTGCATAGACCGTTCTCAAAATGACAAGACGATTCAAGCCGAAATCAACATTGACGGTAACGATGTCGCGTTGACCATTAAGGAACTTTACTTTTTGGAACCTGAAATGAAAAGCGCCGATGCCGTTGTCAAGGCAAACGCCTACGAAGTCTACAATTTCGTTTCTTCGAACTAGTTTTTACGCCAGCGGTTGCATTCATATTCCTGCAACTGCTTGAGCGCAAAAGAACATTCCTGATCAAAGCGCGAGTCCTTGAGGCTCGCCTTTTTTGATGCCTGCACATTTGCCTGCACGTTATTTAAAGCGAGTTCTACACGTTTGGCAAAAGAGGAAACCGTCTCACCGGGAGCGCGACTGAAACCCAAGCGAGCAAGTCGTTTTTCGGCATCGGCAAGGAGGGATATCCATTGGGCTGCATTTTTAGAGACCGCTTGCAACTTGTGCTGTCGCCGGGAACTGCGTAACCTGAGCAAAGCAAAAAACAGGAGCAAGATAGCAAGGACAACATAAAGAACAGGGCTTGACACTAGACGTTCTGAAGCTGCTTGCCAGCCATCGACGATGCGGCGCCATTCACCATCCTTGAGCAAATGCATCACATAAGAGAACCGGCCTTTCACACCTTCAAGCTTTACTGCCAACCATGAGGGTCTTGCAAAAGACATTTCGGTCAATGGTGGAGTCGGGTCAAAAATATACCACTTTCGGTCGATGTAAACTTCAACCCAGGCATGGCTATGACGGCGGCGGAAAGTCGCATACGGGCGCCCCGAAACATATTCGGGATGCGCAAAGCCTGTCACATAGCGCGCAGGGATTCCCTGATGGCGCAAGAGGAGTGCCGCAAGCGTTGCGTAATACTCGCAATAACCTTCCTTGTTTTTCCAGAACAAAGCAATGGGATCCGTTTTTGAATCTGGAGTTCTACCGGGAATAATGTACGAATACTTAAAATTACGGATAAAGTACGACTCTATTGTTTTTAAAGTTCTGACGGCGAATTGAGCGCTATCGAGAAGAGCGAGATTCGCAGAATCTGTATCGAGATGAGCGCTATCGAGATGCGCGGCCGGGAGAGACATTGACGCGGCAATTGTATCTAGGAGAGATTTTTCTCTATTCGGGATCTGCAAGAATGCGGAAAGATTTTCTGATTCCAACGAAGAAAGCGCCAACGAATGAGCCGCAATCGCAAGAGTTTCCGCAGAATCCGGCACATAATAATACCAGTCGCTACGCACACCGTTTGCATCGGCAAAAACATTCGTCGAATAGTAATTCAGTGAGTCCGCATTTTTGCTCGCCACGCCCACTACATTCGGAGGGGCAAACATAAAGCCGAAATTATCAAGAGTCGCCTGCACCCAAACGGATTTGACGTTCGGCGCAGCCACCGCAGAATCTTCGGATTCAAAGACAGCGTAATCCACCCGATAGCGCGCCGGATAAAGCTTCTTTTCGGGCGCAGCCGGGAGTTTCCAGATGCCCGCCACATATTTTTCATAGGCGGCAGCCCGCAGGTACATGGGAGCAAGAGTGTCCCAAACGCGGAGGACAATTTCGCTATTGTACTTGGAATTGTAATTACTGGAGAAGGAACCCAACGCAGCCACGGGATCAAATCCCATCACGCGATTCTTGACGTAATATTCTTCAGCCCAACGGCCACTGTAATAGCGATTGCTCTTCCAATATTTAAAACCGAGATACGACGAGCCGCACAGACTCGCATAAAGCAACACGAAAAGCAATCGTTTGTAAAGAGCTACACGCGGACGGCCAAAAGCATACACAGCAAGCAAAAGCGCCACAATTGCGCTTACCACGATTGCGCGAGACGCTTGGAACAGTCCCATGAAAAGTGCAGCAACACCATTGAACACGACAAAGACTTCGTAACCGCCATTCCCGAGACTCCGCTTTTGCAACCAGGCCAAGTAAAGCAAATACCACGCCGGAATAAAAACCAAATAAGGCGAAACGCCCATTTCAACGCTCGGCGTGAGCACCCACCACAGCGCACACGGAACAATCGCACCGTAAGCGAAAACTTTTCTGTAGCGCGGGATTTTTCTCTGATTCGTTGCGGACTTTGAAAGCACAAATTGCTTGACGTGAATCGCGATAAACAAGCCCGCAAAAACAACGCCAAGAATTTCAAAACCGCTTGAAACACCCAAATTGATAGAGACGATGCAGAAGAAAATCGTCTTGCAAATTTCACGGAAGTTCATCATAGACTGACCTCCGCTTCATGGGAATTTTCAAACGAACGTTCCTGAAACGCTTTTTCGAGATGCGCGGCGTTCACAGACAAAACATCGTCAGAAATTGCGTTTTTAGATTCGTCTGTCAACTTGGAATGAGCATCCAAAATCACTTGCTTATGCACGAGCGGATCATCGGTCGCGAAAAGTCCCATGCGGAGCACAGGGCCAAGCGGGCGCGCCGCAGGAGACCAAAGCTTCTGCGCGCTTGTCGCATTTCGAGACGTGCGCGTTTCCAGCCAAGACGTCGCCGGGATTCGCGCAAGCGCTTCCAAGAAGCTCACGCCGCCATCGCCCTCTACAAGTGCAATTTCATCATCGCCAATGAAAAAACGTCCTAGCGCCTTACGTTCCAAGAGCCACAAACCAACGCCAGCCGCTAAGCGGATCAGCATTTCAACAGATGATTTTTCGCGCAAGCTACGTGCCGTCACATCCAGCACGAGAATCGCACCCGCACCACGTTCAGTTTCAAATTCCTTCGTGAAAGGCTTGCCGTAACGTGCAAAAGCTTTGTGATGCAAATCGCGTAAGGAATCGCCCTCGCGGTATTCGCGCACACCTACAAAGTCCATCCCGCGCGTAAGACTCGGCATCAGCAGCGGAGCAAACACAGCACCGCTCGCACCCGATGTCAAAAACGGAAACGCCCCCACGCGCAACGGGCGCGGGAACACGAGCAATTCGGCCTTCCCAGCATTTGCAGCATAACGCAAGGCGCCATTGATTTCCGGGATGATCAACGCCACTTTCGGGATTTCAAATGCGCCGCGCTTTTTCGTCTGGATTTTGCAAGTGAGTTTCGCCGTCTCGCCAGCATCAACCATCACAAGCGCAGATTCCTCACACTTGAGCGATGGATCCATACGGAAGCAGCCAAGCGACACTGCATTTAGCTTATCTTCAGCGAAAACATGCAAGTCAACGGTAGTCGTTTCACCTTCGTAAACATTCCGAACAGAAATGTCACCCGCCTTAAACTTGCTCTTGCGTGCGGTCATGAAAAGGCACGGCACGAGCGCAAGGAAATACATGAAGTCCAAACCGCAAAACACCCACGCCGCCCAGAATCCAGGCACCGCCCCTGCAAACATCGAGAACAGCATCAGCGCTGCCGCCGCGTGCCCCACTTGCGTAAAGCCTTCTTGCCAAACGTAGTACAAACGCATCAAGAGTCCCTTGCGCTTGGGACTTCTTGGAATAGCGTTTATAAAGAAATGGAAGAGGGACATATTTTCAAGACTTCACTGGATCCTTCGTGGCTACCGCCACTCAGGATGACAAGAGCTTTCACACAGGATGACTATGCACATTATTTAGGCACTTTCACTTGCTTCAAGATTCCTTCGAGAATTTGCCTGGAGGCGCCGGGCGTATTCGAATCCTTTGCAAATACGCGATGTTCCATCACCGGGAAGAACACATGCTGGATGTCATCGGGATTCACGAAATCGCGGCCCGCGACATACGCGCAAGCTTGCGCCATCTTGATGAGGTTGATTCCCGCACGAGGGCTTGCCGCCAAGCGCACAGCCGGATTCACACGCGTCGCCTGCACCAGCGAAACCACGTACATTTCAAGCGATTCGTCAATGTGAATCTTGCGGACATCGTTCCGCGCCGCAATAATTTCATCGGGAGTCATCACCGCCTTGAGCGTATCAAGCGGCCGACCATCGCGATGTGCGCGCAAAATGCCAAGTTCCGTTTCCGCCGTCGGATACCCGAGCGAAAGGCGCACCAAGAATCGGTCCATCTGCGCTTCGGGCAGCGGAAACACGCCGTGAAATTCCACGGGATTCTCGGTCGCAAGCACCATGAACAATTTCGGGAGCGCATGACGTTCACCTTCCAGCGAAACCTGGCGCTCTTCCATCGCTTCCAAAAGCGCACTTTGCGTTCGCGGAGATGCACGGTTAATTTCATCCGCCAGAAGCACCTGCGTAAAGACAGGCCCCTTGCGAATTTCAAACTCGCCCGTATTCGCCTTGAACACGGCACCACCCGTCACATCGGCAGGGAGCAAGTCCGGCGTAAACTGGATACGTGCAAAGTCCGCACCAATCGCCGCAGCAAGCGCTTTCGCAATAGTCGTCTTGCCTGTTCCCGGCACATCCTCGATAAGCACGTGACCATCGGCAAGGAGCGCCATCACAAGCATTTCCACCTGGTCCTGCTTACCAAGCAGAACACTATTCAAAGACTGTATAAGATTTTCAACCATACCCATAATATATATAGATAATGGTCAATGGTTAATAGTCAAAAGTTCAGTCACTGACACAGCGGACAGAAAAGGCGTAATCTTTCATCTCTTTGGTTATTTCAACATTGGGATTTTCATACTGCATTCGTACGGAATATACAAACCTTGTACTGCTCTCTGTAGAACTCCAAAAAACCGTGCCATGGTCCACACTGTAGAAATCACGGTCATGTGAATAACCTGCTGGCAACGCCGAGAAACCGTAAGTATCCTCGCCATTTTCCCCACTGGACCATACTTTTTTAGTCTTGAGTTTTGTGGCCGCAACGGAGGCACCTCCAACTTCACTGAACAAATAACTCCAGTCTTCATAGCTAGGCAAGTGCCAACCGCTTGGGCAAGCGGTCATCGCGGCAGACCACGTATAGTAGCGGCCATATTTCTTGCAATCGGCATCCTTTTCCACATTACAAAGGCTGTTTGCCGTATTGTAATTGAGATTCTGCGCCATCCACACCTGGTAGCCAATAATTGCGGTCCTGTAAGTTTGACCATCGCGCGAGTCGGTAAAGCTCCCTACGACGGCTGTCGATGGCAAGTCTGCCGGATCAAAAGTCTGCTGATTCTCCCCATGCTGTTTGACCCACGCTTCATATTCATCATCAAGCATTCCTTCGTAGTCGGTACATGCAGCAAGAAAAATTGCAGAGCAGACGAAAGCAAACAGGCCAGAGACCATTCCAAGCCCAAGTTTCAAATTTCGTTTTCCTAATCTCATCGCCGCCTCCTAGAAAAAGAAGCCAAATCCGATGCCCGCAGCACCGATGATGGTCAAGGCAATTCCCACACCGCGCTTCATCTGCCCGCTATGCGCCTTGTCCTTGGCCTCCTCATACTCGGCCTTATTGCTGAAGCCTAAATCGTGAGCCAATTGCGCATCGGAATTGCCAATTGCCGCAAGTACAATACCCGACGTTACCAACACACCACCGCCAATGAGTGCACCCCAGCGAATCCATGAATTTTTCGCTCTATTTTTTACCGCAGGAACATCACCAATTGGCTTTGACGACCTAAGAACTTTTTCTTCATCCTTGTCAGCAGGAGCTGAATCAAGATTCACGCTACCGACACTGATTTCTTTGGCTTCAGATTCTTCAGAGGATTTATTTGAGCTGAGAAAATCACCAATGCCGCCTGCGCCCTTATTCACGCGACGCCCCCCATACTTCGGAGATGACGGACTTTCGCCTTTCACCTTGCGGAAAAATTCAGGAGCGCTCTTCTTTATTTCACTCAAAAGTTCTTCTACACTTGCCCCATGCCCGTTGAAACTTGCAACAAGCTTGTTCCCAGCCGTTTCGTAGATTTCAGCCGAGATTGCAAGCTTCGAACCGAATTTTCCCACGCGGGCCTGGCAAACGTAATCGGCGGCAATGTTGCGCCCCGTCTCCACAAGGCAGCTACCTTCGCACTCCTCAAGAGCTTTCCCCGGCGGAAGCATCTCGCTGATATTCTCGCGAGTCATGATCGTAAAGTTCTGCGAGGCTGGAAGTTCCTTAACCGCCTCTTCACGCAGAACATTCGTAAGGTACTGCCGGTCAGACAGAGACACCTTCTTTTTTACGTCTGAATCTACGCCCGTTTCAAGCACAGCGACATGCGCCGCCATTGCACACGAAGCGGAAACCAGCAAGAAAAAAAGAGTCTTCAATAGATGATTCATAATACTAGGCTTCTATAAATTTGATGAAAGTCAGACGGTCCAACTACTCCGAGAACGTGAACGGAATAGTCACGGTCGTATTGCCCTTCGTCACCTTTCCGAACGTCCACGTGCTTACGGCCATCTTGATGATTTCATCAAACCCGCTATCGCCAGTATTTGATTCCACGACAGAAATTTCACTGACATCACCATTAGGCGTGATAGTAAACTTCAGCTTAATCCTACCCTGCAATTTTTTGTTTTTCTTGCGATACTGGTCGTAAATCTTTTTGAGGTCTGGAGTGCGCTGTTTGACAACCAGGTCGATGTCACTGCTTGTGCGTACCGAAGAAGTTTCATCTTCGCTATCGAAATTGCTTTCGAAGCCTCCGAACAAAGGTGCCCAGTAATAGGAGTAAACATCATCAACTTTAACGTCAGGGACTTCATTGCCGCCCTTCCAAGCTTTGTACTTTGTCACCTTGATCGTACAATTATTTTCGTCACCCTTCACATCGATGTAATAGCGGTGTGAAATAGAACCGACCACACCATATCCCGCATAAATAGCGATCAGATGCTTTTCCGTAACAATCTTGCCTTCCTCAGGATCGGCCTTGGTGAGTTCGACGCCCCTATCCCTGAAAGTAACCACCACCGCATTGTAGCACACATCGCGAGGCTGATTATAACTTCTCGTAAGATACTGATCGTAGAGAGCGGGATCGTTCAACTGCATGGTCTTTGCACACCCAACGAGGAGGGCAATCATGGATACGAATCCTGCTATAACAAGAATCTTTTTCATAGGGTCTCCTTTTTTATCTTTGGTAATATAAAAAAATAAGACGGCCTACATTTTTTATGACTGATCCAAGAATCTATTTTGCACACAAAAATGCAACTGAACTAAAAATCGTAAAGAAAAATCAACCGTTAATTTTAATTGTTAGCAGGAATCACTTCACTCACATGCAAAATCTACGAACAACCTGCCGCAAGACGCGCATGCCATACGTGACCACGTTGAGGTTTGATTTTTCGCCAGCGTAACGTGTGGGAATCGGGAGTTCCGCAATCGCAAAACGGAAAGCATCGGCAATGGAAATGAGTTCCAAGTCAATATCAAACGAAGTACTTAACCGATTCAAATCAACCGTTTTCAAAAATCTCGAAGAATAAACGATAAAACCACTATGGCGGTCCGTAAGTTTCACGCGGAAGGCCAAATTTTCAAGCGCCGTCAAGAACGCGCCACCAATGCGCTTATACAAAGGCATACCGCCACGCTTTGCACCCCCTGCGACCGCATGGCGAGACCCCTGCAACAAGTCCAGATTCCTGTTTTCCATTTCGGCAAAAAACTCGCCCAGTTTTTCCGCAGGGTATTGACCGTCTCCGTGCAAGCAAGCGACAAACGCAGCGCCCGAGGCCAAGCCTTCGGCAAGCCCTTTTTTGACAACGGCTCCGTAACCGCAATTTTGTTCAAACTTAAAATATTCAAAATGCGATTTGAAGTCGAGCGCATTTTCCGACATAAAGCGCTCAAACGCTTGCGCCGTTCCATCACGTGAGCCGTCGTCTATCACAAGCACATGCGCACGATCCAAGACAGATTCGTCGATCTTGGAGAGGACTTCACAAAGCGTACGCTCAACGTTGTACGCAGGAACGAAGATGAAGTAGTCAATTGCAGAACAAGACATAACTGGATCCTTCACTACGTTCAGGATGACATAGAAGCTGTATCAGGATAACAATTCGGATCCATAGTGATTAACAAACCACGTCAAGGATTCGCGCAGAACAACATCAATCGGGGTCTTGGCCTTAAAGCCAAGCAAGCGTTCGGCCTTTTCTACAGACGGCAAACGGCGCATGGAATCTTCGTAGCCTTCGCCGTAATATTCCACGCCAGAAACCACTTCCGGCTCAGGAATAGAGTCCACTCTTACGCCCTTGATTTCTGCAAAGATATGGCGCATTTTGTATGCAAGTTCTGCGATCGTAAGTTCGTTGTCCGGATTCCCGATATTAAAAGCCTGCGACAACGGCGTTTTTTCCGCAACATTTTCAGTTGCACTCGAGACATTCTTAACAGCACACGAATTCATTCCGACAGCATTCGCCGAGAATCCGGCTTCGAACAGCGCGAACATAAAATCGACCGCATCAAACACACTCGTGAAACTGCGCTTTGCAACACCGCCATTCACAAGTTTCAAAGGCTCGCCGCGTACAAGCGCCGACGAGAAATTCGCAAGCACACGCGGAATGCCCGAACCATCGACGCCCGGCATAAAGTCCATGTACGGCCCGACAAAGTTGAACGGACGAACCACGGTCCACTTCAAATTCTTGAGACCCGCAATATAGCGTTCCGTCAAGAGCTTTGCGGTCGCATAGCTCCAGCGGCTCGCCGTCACCGGCCCAAAAGTAAGTTCGGATTCGTCCTCAACGAGCAAGCCAGAATCGGCCGACGTGCGCCCGTAAATTTCGGACGTCGAGAAATGAATGAGCCAAGAGCCTGACTTTGCACAAGCATCCGCCAGCGCCGCCGGATGGTCGTAATTGCTGCGGATAACTTCAGGAGCTTCAGCCATATAGCGGCTCGGTGTGCAAATCGCCGCAAGGTTCACGACGACTGGATACTTTGCAATACGTTCAACGACTCTCTTATCGGCGAGGTCCGCCACCATAAACTCGCAACGTTCGTCGTTTAGTCTATGCTGGATCCTGTAAAAATCCAAATCAACGCCAAAAACGCGCCACTGGGTGCGCGTCAAAATAGCATCGAGAAGGTGACAACCAATAAAACCACCGCAACCGACAATAGCTACGGTGATACTTTGGTCATTGAACTTTAGGTTCATTACTTCGTGACCGTGAACTCACCAGAGTTCGCGCCCTTATTCGTCTTATTGTACGGAACTACACGAATATAGCCGGTCTTGGTTTCCTTAACCTTACTTGCATCAAGAGTCACTTCCGCTTCATAGCAAGTCTTACCATCGGCCTGGCCTGCAGGACCAACAGATTCTGCAGTAAGACCCTCGCCCTGATCGTCTTTGCCTGTTTTGAACTTGATCATATAACCAGAATCATCAACATCGGAGCCAAAGATAACGGTGATTTTCTGACCGATCTTGAAGGTTTCGCCTTTGGTCGGATAAACAACCTTGACGCCACCCGTCACAGAGCAATCGAACTTGTCAGTTGCATTAGACGGAGAATCTTCTTCACCGCAAGCAAGGAATGCAAGGGAGCTAGCCAAGAGCAGAGCATGAGAAAACTTCATATAAACCTCTATTGATGTTTAGTTTAACTGTTTAACAATATAAAAATTTGGGAAGACAACAAGATAAAACGGTCACTTATTTCATTGATTGTATCAAGGAATCCAGTTTTCGCGTAAGTCTTTGACCACCAACATAACTCAAATGGTCGTAATCATAGGCCATTTCATCTGTATAGTCATGGTCACCCATTTTATTTTCATCTACAAATACGAAATTCGAATACTTTTTCTGCCAATTCTCTAAAGAATCAATCAGCGATTTCGCAGTGCTGCGACGCATTCCGTGACGGCCATAGGAACCTGTAGTTTTGTAATAGGGAGATTGCGGGAATACTACGCCAATAAGAACAACATCTTTTTCCTTGGTTGCTGCAATCAAATTTTTAAGGCGGTCCATATCCTTTGTATAGGCACGACTGTCGCTCCACGTAGAATCTTCGACAATCGGATTTTCATTATAACCACCAACCGTCCATCCAGCAGATTCCAGCCAAATCCATCCATGATTTTCATTCATGAGATCTCTCAAATAATCGATTCCGTTCGTATAAACTGCATTCAGTTCCTTATACTGAGACGGAACGCCATCCTTCCAATAGGAATGACTCTTATCGTACTCAAAACCAATATTGCCACTAACATTCTTATTGAAATTCTCACCTTTCTTTTTATACCACAAATCAAAATCAAGACTAACAATAAGATATTTCAGTTTTTTACAGTGCGGCAATACATAATTGTCAGCCAAAGTGCCAATAACATCCATGTCGTTTGGAATGGTCGCCATATTGAATGCATAACCGGACTCCACCTCTTGAGCAACAAATCCAGAACTCACACGGGATGATCCCAAGGCAACAATTTCAACAGTATCAGAAACAGCCCAAAAGCCGTTCATTTTGTGAGTGATAAGAGGGGCGTCTTGTCCAACATAATACATGCCGGCACTATCCAGATCAAGTTCATCATAGTGGGCTGCATTCATTGGACTTACCCAGAAACTCGGATGCCACAGTTCATCGCCTTCAACAAGTTCCACGATATCAGAAGTTTCAAGATTGACAAGAGCAATTTTGGCATGAGCGTCATTTACATTAACAAGAGTTACAATAGCATAGTCTTTCAAGCCGCTCACCCATTCAGTATGATCAAAAGTGAATCCCTTGGGCGAGGCAACAGATTTAATCAGCTTGCCTTTTTTATCCGCAATGAGAATGCGTTCATGTACGCGATAGCTTTTTCCCACAAATTTCCTTCCTGTTTCACTGCCAAAGTCAAGGAACAGCGTACGATGGGAATCATCTTTGGCCAAGGAAACATTGCATGCCTGTTCGCCGTTATACCAGACGGTGTCACGGGCAGAACCTTTAGACGGTGTAATCCGAGCGCGTAAAAGCTTGGAACCCGAGACCGCCAACGAACCATCCGTGCTGACACCACCGTGATACGCGCCATCAAATAACTTCTGCGGTGTTCCGAACTTTTCACCCGCAAACGAGACTTGCCATGTCGACTTTTTCTTGAAGGTCGCATCAACGCTATTATCGCCAGCGTCGCTCACAAATACAATGACAGTATCCCCATCCGGGAGAATACGCCATCGCGGGATGGCTGCGTTTTCAAAGTCAAGTTTCTGGAGTCCCGTACCAGCATCGGCTAAATCACGAACATAGACTTGGGATTTACTGGACGTACCTTCAAGACCAGTACAGAATACGACACGTCTACCATCTGGAGATATTTCAGGATGATAAACTTCTATAGTATCCTTGATTTCCATGATGTTTGAAAAACCATTTGAGTAGTCAATGAAGACAAGATTTCCCGAGACTTCGTTACGAAAAGCAAGCTTTACCCTGAAAGACCCCACCAAAGAACGCACCCTTGTAAAATTGGCAACAGCTTTCATAGTCCCCGTCTGGTCGGTCCCTTCATCACCAGCCCAAGATGCATTTGGGATGGCTCCATACGCAAGGCGAAATCCGACATATTCAGCGCGAGTTCCCGAAGTCACCGTATAAATATCACCACGACTGTAGAGGTTTATAGCACCGGAAGCATCGCGGTAGCTCCCACCTTTAACCACACGCTGTCCAATGGCGCGACCTTCTGATGCGCCGACATAATTCAGATAAGTCGTGTCGCGGAAATTTCCCATCCAGTCATTAACAAATTCCAGAGCGTTCCCCATGATGTCGCAAAGCTCATTTTTCTTAGTAGCTTTTGCACAAACCGGGTGCAATTCGTAACCCGAATTATCGGAAGTCCAGCTGTTTTTCTTTTTTCCAAATTTATTGGCGGCAAAGACCCATTCGGCTTCGGTCGGCAAGCGGAAGGCTTCTTTTTCGGGACTAAACACAAGGGATTCCAAACCTGTGCAATGTTTTTCTTCATCAAAGGAACTCTTGCTATAAGTGTAGGCCGTATCTTTGCCAGCAGCCTTGCTTTTCGCATTAGCGAAGAGAACCGCGTCGTAATAAGAAATATCCGTTGCCGGGAGGCTATCGTTTGAACATTTCAGAACAAGGCCTGTTTCTGTGCGCATAAGACTATCGAACTCGCCGCAAGTCACCTCGCTTTTGGCCATGTAAAAATTGTAATCGAATTCGACCTTCATCTGCGGGCGTTCGCTAGGCTTTGCATTTTCATTGTCCGTACCAAGCGTAACGTTGGCGTTCGATGCAGGAATCGGCAACAACCCTTCCAGAAATGCCGGTAAGTCATCAAGATTGTCTGTAGAGGAACTATGCGAACCCGATTCCGAGCACGCAAGGAAGAAAAGACAGGAGAGTCCAAGAATATAGAAACGCATAGCATAAATATACAAATCTATACGAATCCAGATGCAATTTTTTGAGCAGGTTTATGCTCGGCTTTTTTAATCTTTCAGCAGTTCCGGGTGTTTTTCGGAGATGCGGCGGGCAAGGTACACAAACGGCGTGTCCATGAGCGACGTCACGATGAAAATACCATAGCCGAACACGAGAATTTCGCCAATGGTATTCCACGGGAAAACGCCCGCAAACGCAAGCAAGTTGAACACGACCACGTTAATCAGCTGGCTCACAAGCGTAGAACCATTGTTACGCAACCACAGGAATCCTTTGCGATTGCCGAACTTCTTTTCGGACCATTTCCAGACGGCGTGGTAAGCCCAAACGTCATACGCTTCGCAGACGGCATAGGCAAACAAGCTCGCGAGCATCACGCGAGGCGTATTCGAGAACACCGTACGGATCGGTTCGGCCATTGTATCGCCTGCAGCCGGGATGTACAAAAACCAGCTTTGCGAAATGAGAATAAACGTCACATTCGCGAGGATGCCGATTTTCACGCAACGGCTCGCCTCCTTTTTGCCATAGATTTCGCTCATCATATCCGTTGCGAGGAAGGAGGATGCAAAGATGACATTGCCGAGCGTCGTATCAAGCCCAAAAGCGTGCACGAGAATCAAGACTTCGATATTTGCGGCAATCGTTGCAATGACGGTCCAAGCGAAAATGCCCTGTTTGCCAAAGAAGCGGAAGAAAGCGACGAGACCTCCAAAGAACACGAAAATGGAGGCAATCATAAGGAGTTCGTTTTGTAGAGGCATGGGGTATGAGGTCGGCGCTTCGCGCCTTTGAGGTTGTGAGGTTAAATTTTTTAGAATTGTAAAATAAAGAATTTCTAGCTTTTTCTTTAGAATATAAGCATTAGCTCAAAGCGAGTGTAACGAGCGTACCCATACCCCAAAGCAGCCCTGAAAGGGATGCGTGCTCAACGCCTTCTATCTATCGCAGAAAACAAGCGATTCTTGGCGATAGCTTCGAATTCGGTACCCGGCTTGCCGTAGTTTGCAAACGGATAAAGCGAAATGCCACCGCGCGGCATAAAGATGCCTTCGACTTCAATGTACTTCGGGTCGAGTAATTTCACCAAGTCCTTCATGATGATGTTCACGCAGTCTTCATGGAAGTCCCCGTGATTGCGGAACGAGAACATGTAAAGCTTGAGCGACTTGGATTCCACCAAATACTGGTCCGGAATGTAGTTGATCTTGATTTCGGCAAAGTCCGGCTGACCGGTTTTCGGGCAAAGGCTCGTGAATTCCGGGCAGTTGAACGTGACCATGTAATCGTTACCCGGATGCTTGTTCGGGAACTTTTCGAGCACTTCGGGGCTGTAAGTGGTCTTGTACTGGGTCTTGTTATTGCCGAGCAGCGTAACGCCTTCGAGTTCAGCTTCTGAACGCATAAAGTCTCCTAGTTTTGTTTTAAGTCAGGATGGTTTTCGAACTGACCGATTTTGAGCACAAATATAGAAAAAAGAATGCTAAGCAATCTTTCGCACGAATCAAAAAGCAAGTGCATTCACCCAATAACAGACAGCGGTAATCACAGAAAGCGGCGTCATCACAATTTTTTCTTTTTTGCTTTTCGAGAACATATTTCCGAAACAATTCAGCGTCAAATAAACCGCAAAGGCTATTCCAACAATTTTAGTGACTTTATGAGAAAACCACAGGGACATATAGCCACCGAGCTGCAAAAGTATAACGGCAAAGAAAACCTGCAAAAGCAACTGTACCGCAAGCACAATACGCAATTTTGCAGGAAAAACTTTAAAATGACCACCCAAGGTGAACGCGCCTAGCGGAGCTCCGAAAATCAAGGCAACACTCATTATAACAACGAGAAATAGCAGAACCGCACCGATTATTGCTGTCATAAGAACCTCCAAGAATTGATTTAAATATAACTCCAAAGCAAGGACTTATTAGCAGTCAACTAGAGATTCATAGATGTTTTGTCAATGGAAGTTTTCACCCCAAGAGGGACATTCCTATGTTTTCGAGGTATTTTATTGTTACGTGCTGTTTCCTAAAAAAATCTGGGGTCGCAATGAGTATAAAATCAACGGTATTTAAGGCACTCGCTTTTACATTCGCCGCATCAACATTTTCTTTTGCGGGTGTAGGCATGGCCGATGGAGCTTCCAAATTTTTAGGCAACACCACTACCTTTGGCGAAATCCCTGACGACTTTGGAACTTACTGGAACCAGATTACCGCCGAATACGAATGTACTTGGATTAATGTCGAAAAAGAACGCGGCAAGTACGACTGGTCAGGCTGCGACCTCGCCTACAACTGGGCCAAAGCAAATAACGCCCATTTCACATTCCACACCCTTTTGTGGGGATCCCTAAAACCAGAGTGGTTGAACAAGCTCGATGTTAACGAAACAAAAAAGGCTTTTACTGATTGGCTCGATGCGGTTAAAGAACACTACCCCGATCTCGAAATGATTGAAGTAGTCAATGAGGCCGTCAAAACGAGCAACAACTATCACTCCAATTTTAAAACATCCAAGCTAATCGAGGCTCTTGGCGGCAACGATGACGACTACAAATTTGTGGTGACCGCGTTCAAAATGGCGCGTGAGCGTTGGCCAGAGGCAATACTCATATACAACGACTACAACACAATTTTGTGGCAAAAGAACGAGGGGATTGACCTTATCAAGAAAATCAAGGCCCAGGGCGCTCCTGTTGATGCTTACGGAATGCAGTTCCACGAAACAACACTACAAGGCTCTGGTTATCAATGCCTCCGTTCTACGACACTCAAGCGCGTTCTTCATGAAGCCCATGAGCAAACCGGCCTCCCGATATACATCACCCAATACGATGTCGGAACCAACAATGACGATTTCCAAAAGGAATGCTACCAAGAACATATTCCCTTGTTGATGGAAACAGAATATGTGAAGGGCATTACCCTTTGGGGCTACGTTTATGGCAAGACATGGCTTACAGAAGGCAACTCCGGCCTTATCAAAGACGGCGTTGAACGCCCGGCATTGACGTGGCTCAAGGAATATTTCAAGAATCCGAACGCCGTCCGTTACGGTCGTGGAATAGCCGATGGGGCATACAAACATCTTGGCAACATGATTGCCGACAACCAGGAAATCCCCGAGGATTTTCAAGCCTACTGGAACCAAGTTTCACCCGAAAATGCATGCACGTGGACCGTCATCGAAAAAGAACGCGGCAAGTACGACTGGACGGGCTGCGATAACGTCTATTACTGGGCACAAACGAAGAATGTGCCATTCAATTTTCGCAGCTTGCTTTGGGGAACTCATACACCCAATTGGCTCTACAACCTTGATGTCGATGAAACCAAGAAGGCCGTTGAAAACTGGTTTGACAAAGCCGCCATGCGTTACCCCGAACCATACATGATCGAAGTGGTAAACGGGGGTTCCCGCGACAGCTATGGTCATTACCATTCAGGATTCGGGAGCGGCAATAAAATCATCGAAGCTCTCGGTGGCGACAATGATGACTACAAATTCATAGCCACGGCATTCAAGATGGCCCGTAAGCGCTGGCCCAAAGCAATCCTAACTTTGAACGACTACGATGATTACGGCTGGAAAAACAATCAAGGCGCCGAAGTTATCAAAAAAATCCAGGAGCAGGGCGCACCCGTCGATGCGTACCAAATAATTTTCGCCCCACTCGTCCAAGGCTCCGGCCCGGAAGCGCAATGTTTTAGCTCCGAACGCATCCAAAGCGGCATTCAGGAAATCTACGACAAAATAAAGCTCCCGTTGTTTATTACTGAATATAGCGTCGGCACAAGCAGCGATAGCCTTCAAAAAGCATGCTATTCCGAACATATCCCGCTCTTTATGGAATCGGAATACATTGCAGGCGTCGCCCTCAATGAATCTAATCCCGGACTTATTAAGGACGGCGTGGATCGCCATGCAATGACTTGGCTCAAGGAATATTTCAACGAGCACTTCTACGACAGCAAAAACATGTGGTACGAAAAAGGAATCGAGAGACATCCGCTAGATTCGCTTGATTCAATCGCCTTGGAACAGCCAATCGCCATTGGCGATAATGGTGGCAAGTTCGGCAACAAGATTCGCTTAGAACAGAACTCGCTCCAGAATTACGATGTGTTCGATGTGCAAGGCGTACGCTTGGGCAAGCTCTCGGCCTACAGCTTTAACGATGCATCAACAAAGCTCAAGTCCGCCAGCAACGCGAAAACTTCGGGAATCTACTTCTTGCTGAGCCGCACCACCGGCAAAATGCAAAGCGTTAGAGTGGCGAGATAAGGAAAATCGGCGTTGACGCAATCTCAATTTTATATAAAAAAAGAGAATCCCCACAAAATTATTTTTTGTATATTACACCTTGATCTTTTTAAAAAGGAGTACAAATGAAAAAGTCAATTATTGCAGGAATAAGTGTATTGGCATTGAGTCTTATCGGTTGCGATTTATCGACCGATTCCGATAATGCCGGTAGCAAAGTCAACTACCAGTGTTCCGTTTCTTATAGCGGTCGCGCCTTGGATGTTGTCATTGATCATCCGGATCTCAAACAAACACTTAAGGCTCGCGTTAACTTAGGTGGCGCTGGTGAAGATCCGTTCTACGAAATTGAATCGACATACAGCTACAACACCGCAGAAGAAGCAGAAGCCGCATGCGCCGCCAAGAAAACGGAAATTGAAAACGGTCTCAACTACGTAAAACCAGGCCGTGTAGAATGCGCATCAAATTCGGTGACCACTTACGAATACACCGAAACCAAAGCATCTGATAGCTATCGCGATACCTACCAGAAGAAGTGCGACGATTTTGCAGCAGCCAATCGATAACACAACTCGTATCAACTTTTCAAATATAGGTTCCGCGATTTGCGGAACTTTTTTTGAACCCATCAGCTTTTTGCCCTAATGAGCAGTAAAAATTTTTACGGCAGAAAATTTTTACTACATTTCGAGCCATGAATCAAGAAACACCCGATACTACTCTAGGTTTATCTAACGTCAATCACCTAGAACGACTTTATGACGGCTGGTTCCTCGATTACGCCAGCTATGTGATTTTGGACCGTGCGGTCCCGTATTTTGAAGATGGCCTGAAGCCTGTTCAGCGCCGTATTTTGCATTCCATGTTCGAAAACCACGACGGACGCTACCAGAAGGTGGCGACGATTGTCGGTCGAACGATGGCTTACCACCCGCATGGTGACGCCTCCATCGGCGATGCTCTTGTGGGTCTCGGTCAGAAGAATTTGCTTATCGACACCCAGGGTAACTGGGGTAACCCCTACACGGGCGACCGCGCTGCAGCACCCCGTTATATCGAAGGCCGCCTCACGCCGTTCGCTGTCGATGTCGTGTTCAACCCCGAAACGACAGAATGGATCCCGAGTTACGATGGCCGTAGCGAAGAACCGGTCACGCTCCCGGTCAAGTTCCCGCTGCTTTTGGCTCAGGGCGTCGACGGTATCGCCGTCGGTCTTTCGACTTCCATCCTCCCCCACAACTTCCGCGAACTCTGCGAGGCTAGCATCGCCTGTTTGCGCGGCAAGAAGTTTACGCTTTACCCGGACTTTTTCACGGGCGGCATTATCGATGTGTCGGACTACAACGACGGTCAACGCGGGGGCAAGGTCAAGGTCCGCGCGAAGATTGAAAAGGTCGACAACAAGACGCTCGCCATCCGCGAAATTCCGTACGGCACCACGACCGTCAGCTTGATCGAAAGCATTGTCAAGGCAAACGACAAGGGCAAAATCAAGATCAAGCACGTGGACGACAACACGAGCCAGGGCGTCGAAATTCTCGTACACTTGCAGCCGGGGACGGACCCGCAGGTGGCCATCGATGCTCTCTACGCCTTTACGGACTGTGAAAAATCGCTTTCTCCATGCACGTGCGTCATCATCGACAAGCACCCGAAATTTGTCGGTGTTTCTGACATCTTGAAGCTCAACACCGAACACACCGTAAAGCTTTTGGAATGGGAACTCGCCAACGAGCTCAAGCACCTCGAAGACAAGTGGCACATGACCACGCTCGAAAAAATCTTTATCGAGAAGGAAGTCTACGAAGTCATCAAAAAGGCTAAGGACCGTGAACAAATTATCCGCCTCGTTCGCGAAGGCCTCACGCCGTACCTCAAGCGTCTGCACCGCCAGACCGTTACGGACGAAGAAATCGGCAAGCTCATTGAAATTCCGATCCGTCGCATAAGCCATTACGACCGCGAAAAGGCCGACCAGCTTTTGCAGGAACTCGAAGAAAACATTGCAAAGTGCAAGTACAACCAGGAACACATTATCGATTACGCCGTGAACCACTTCAAGAACATCTTGAAGAAGTACGGCGAAGGCAAGGAACGCCGCACGCAGATTGCCGAATTCGGTAAGGTGAACGCCGTACACGTGGCGCTTGCAAACCAGAAGCTTTACGTGAACCGCAAGGAAGGCTTCGTTGGCACAGGCATGAAGAAGGAAGAATACCTCTTCGACGTGTCGGAATACGATGACTTGATCGTGTTCAAGGCCGACGGAAGCTTCAAGGTCGTGAAGGTCAGCGACAAGGACTTTGTCGGTAAGGATATCATTCTCGTTGAAAAGTTCAACAAGGACGACGAACGCCATATCTATAACGTCATCCACCAGGATGGCAAGGATGGCTACGCTTACATCAAGCGCTTCAACGTCGGCGGCGTGACTCGCGACAAGGATTACTACATGGGCAAGAACAAGCCCGGTAGCAAGATTCTTTACATGTCGAGCAACATGAACGGCGAAGCCGAAGTGGTCGAAGTTATCTTGAAGCCGCGTCCGCGCATCAAGCTGAACTTTGAAGTGGACTTCAGCGAAGTCGAAGTCAAGGGCCGTGGCGCTCTCGGCAATATCGTTTCGAAGTACCCGGTCAAGACGGTCAAGAGACTCCGCAAGGGCGTTTCGACGCTTGGCGCAAGAGTGCTTTACTTCGATGCTCCGAGCGGTATCGTCTCGACGCAGAAGAAGGGCGATTGCCTCGGTGAATTTGGCGAAAACGACAAGCTGCTCATCATCAAGCAAGATGGTAGCGCTCGCGTCCACAACATGGCAGACCCGATTCTCGTGGGTTCGAACATCAAGTATCTGCACAAGTACGACCCAGCACAGGTCTTTACGGTGCTCTACTTCGAAGGCTCGAATTTCAACTACATGGTCAAGCGTTTCAACCTCGAAGGCTGCCCCATGACGACGGAATTCAGCGTTGTTTCCGACCACAAGGATACGAAGCTCATCGAGTTCTTTGCAACAGAAGACGCCCGCGAACTGATGGAATACCAGGTCGGTCGCGAAGTGCAAAAAGAAGAACTCGACTTGACGGAAGTAGCAGAAGTCAAGGGCTACAAGGCTCTCGGCAGCAAGTTCACCGCCAAGAAGATCAAGCGCGTGAGCCGCATTTCGCCGGCAGACCCGTTTAGCGACGGCAGCGGTGAAAGCGAAGGTTCAAGCGAAGATCCGAGCTTGTTCTAGGAAAGAAAGCTCCGCTTTGATGTCATGCCCGCCTCCGTGCGGGCATCTCCTTTTTTAGGACGAGAAGGTGATTCCCGATTAAATCGGGAATGACAATTCGAGGGGGTTCGCAATGACGTAATTAATGAGTTATACCCCGCGAAAAAGCGGGGCATTTCTTTTTACAGAATATCTCTGTTGAGTAATTCGCCGTGGCTGAGTTCAAGACGGCGGAACGGGCTGTTCAGATAAAAGTCTGGGTTATGCGTTGCCATGAGGATGGTCGTGCCGCGGGCGTTGATTTCCTTGAAGATGCAGAAGACTTCTTCAGCGTTTTTCGGATCCAAGTTACCGGTCGGTTCGTCAGCCAAAAGCAAATACGGGTTATGCACCATCGCACGGGCAATCGCCACGCGCTGCTGTTCACCGCCCGAAAGCGTGTAAGGCATTGCAAAACGCTTTTGGCTAATGCCCACGAGTGCAAGCGCGTCAAAAACAGCTGCATTAATCTTGTTACTAGGAGTTCCCACAATGCGGAGAGCAAGCGCCACATTCTCAAAAACATTGCGGTCCGGCAACAGCTTAAAGTCCTGGAAAATAATTCCCATCTTGCGGCGAAGCGCCTGGATCCTATCGTCCGGAGTGTTCTTGCTATCGTACAGGACGTTGTCCGAGAACTTGACCATCACCTGGCCGCCGCGCTGTTCGTCCGGGCGTTCATCCATGTAGATGAGTTTCAGCACCGTCGATTTTCCGGCGCCGGAATGCCCCGTCAAGAAAACAAACTCGCCCTTATTGATGCGGAAGGTGACGTTATTCAACGCCTTCCAGTTGGCTTCGTAAGATTTCGTGACGTGGGTAAAATGGATCATACTATTCCGTCATTCTGATTTCGACGAGAACTTCCTTGCGCCACTTCTGGATGAGCTTCTGGAGCTTTTCATTTTCCAAGTGCGTTGCAGCCATGAGTTCAATCTTGCCGTAATCTTCTTCGAGCGTGAGTTCGCGCACCTGGCGGGAATCATCGAGACGGAACAAATGATAAACACCATCAATCATGACCGGTTCAGAAATTTCGCCGACGTTCAAGTTTGCGACCGGATCGACATAAGCAGGTTCCATTTCGTTACGCTGGAACCAGCCAAGCAAACCGCCCTGGAAATTGCTGGACTTGTCTTCGCTGAACTTCTTGGCGGCATTGGCAAACTCATCCTTAGTCTTAATATTCTTGCGGAGAGAATCGGCAAGAGCAACGACTGCAGCCGAATCCTTTGCGGTAGGAATCGTGCGCAATAGAATTTGAGCAGAACGGACACCATCTTCCTTACGGCCAAGCACACGAACAATATGCCAACCCAAGTCCGTCTTGACCGGAGTCGATGCGTAGTGACCATTCTTCAAATGCTCAATAGCCTTTTCAAATGCAGGATCCAAAAGACCGCGCTTAAAGTAACCGAGGTCACCACCCTTTGCGGCAGAGCTATCCTGCGAATGGCGCTGAGCCAAAAGTTCAAATTTGATACCTAGGTTGAGGCTATCGATCAGCGCTTCAGCCACGCGCTTCACGGAATCCACCACCATCGAATCCGGCTTAATCGGAAGCTGGATGTGGCTCAACAAAACGCAGTTGAACTGGCGCGGAAGCGAGTCCTTGTAATCCTTATAGAAAACGTCCACTTCCTTCTTGGTCGGGTGAATCGTGCCCACGTGGAGCTGACGCACACGGGAAATTTCCATGTGATTGCGGATCTGCTTACCCAGCTGTTCACGGTACTGGATCATCGAAAGACCAAGCTGAGCGCGCACCGCCTTTTCAAGCGTAGCCATATCAATCTTCTGGCTTGCGGCAATAGACTGGAGATGGCTAGTCACACGCTGATCCACTTCGGCATCCGAAATGACGATGGAATCACGGTCAATGCGACTGAGCAGAACCTTTTCCTCAATCATGCGGTCCAGCACGGCTTCTTTCTGCTGCTGTTCCGTCATACTGGAAGCTTCAGGAGTATCCTGGAACCTGTAAAGATTGTTCATGAACTCCGAACGCATAATCGGCTTGCCATCAACAACGGCCGCAATTCCCTCCATCAGTACGGGTTCAGCAAAGCAGCCAACAGTAAAAGCAAAAACTAAAGAGGCAATTCGATTACTGATCATTATTTTTCCTTTTCACTAAGAACGTTCATCTTCGTAATTATGGGAATCCCTGTTTTCCATTCGTCCTTGAGTCGCTTCAGAACGACTTTCTGATGTTCCACCCAAGCCTGCATTGAAACATCTTCAATCACCTCGTCGAGCGGTCGCGCATCAGCAGAATCAAGACGGCTTGTCACAACAGCGATCTTAGCAGCCCCATCGCAAACCTTCATCGGCGTAATACGCCCCACAACCGCGCCCCGAATTGATGGGATCATGCACGGATCAGGCGTTTTATCAACACCGTCAAATTCCCTCATGCGCTTTACCAGACGATGGTTAGGCGGAATCGATTCAAACTTGGTGTTCTTGAATTCCTTGTAATAGATCACAGCAGACTTCCAGTCGGCAAATGAGAGAATCGCTCCCGAAACCGTAGTTTTGCCATTCAGATACAAGTTCTGGTTCTTATGGTAGAAGTCAATCTTTTCACCATCGCTCACCATCATCGTATCGAGGAAGGTCTGCATGTAGTAATCCGCAATAATTTTTCGTTTCGTGCGTTCAAGCATCTGAATTAAAGCGGAATCCTTCAAAGCTCCATTTTTCACAGCCTGCTGATAGACGAGTTCTTCCTCAATCCAGTGCTGCAAAAAAAGAATGCGCTCGTTGTCACCCCAGGAATCCCAATCAGGAGCGTATGTGTAAATTTCCGACTGATGTAGCTTGGAGTCGCCCACCGTTACAATAACAGGGTCTTCGGACTTGCAAGCGGCAATCAAAGCCAAACAAAAGACAAGCAATATGTGGATCAGGGATTTCATCGCGACAAATTTAGCAAATTCAAAGCCACAAGAGTACTTAAAGCCGTCCAAAACGGCCTTTCAACCTTGCTAAAGCGTCTTCTTCCACGATATCTTCGGCGTCATTTCCCTTGCGCTTGTACTTGAGAATTTCAAAATCTTCAAGCATTGCCTTCGCCTGCAAGTAAAGTTCAGCAAATTCCGGGTCATCCGTTGGCGTACGGTCGATTTTTCCGAGGAGTTCACGGGCATTTTTCAGTTCGAGGTCCTTCAGGTAACGCGCCTTGAGGTACGGGCGGAAATACTCGCGGAGGGTACCCGCCGAAAGTTCCGTATTTTCGCGGGATGAGGAATCACGAGATGCGCCAAACGAGAGTTCTATATTGAAAAGTTCTGCAAGAACGCGCAGGCGCTCAAACAAAGTAAGTTCTTTTTGGTACGCCGTATGGATCGCAATTATGGTTTTATTTTTTAAGGTCGATTTGCCGTTTCCACTCCGCATTTCCACGCTGAAATTTTTAAGCAAATTCCAGTTCTTTACAAAAGCTTCAGCACTGATAAGGCCCGATTCGTATGTAGCTCGCACGAGCGAGAGGCGGATTTCTTCATCTTCGCTGCGGGTGTTTGCAGCAAGGCTCTTGAAGTCGCGAATTTTTTTGCCACGCGAGAATTCAAGCCCCGTAAAGCGTACACAGCGAGTCGCATCAAGGTTATCGGCAGCGAGCGATTTAGCCACCCAAATCTTGAGAGCGGTTTCAAAGTTATCCGCAAACACGCCGCCCATTTCAAGCAAGTTCAAGCGGTCGGCAATGAGCTGTTTCTTTTCTTCCAAGAGAGCGTTTTTCTGTTGTGCGGAATGCGCCGCAGTCTCGGGATGCGCTGCGGATTCGAGATGCACACCCTCCACTCGCTTGCGGAACGCCTGCCAGAAACGCGATTCATCCGACACCATCAACGCTGACTCGCCAAGACGCCAGCCAAAGCGCATATTTTCAAGCGGGAAGTCAATGCCAAACGTCACCAAAGCCGGGCGGACCGCCAAGAACATGCGGTAAGAGCCCCATTCGGGCGACACCTCGATTTTATAAGGTTCCGGGAAGCCCGGCTTTGAAACAACCAAATGCAGGCGCAAATGATTTTCTTTGTCGGGGTTCACCGTCGGAACGTCGATGCTTGCGCCGTTTGCACCCGAGCGGATTTCCTTTGTATTCGAAAGGACTTCGTAAAGCAACAAGAGCGGTGCTTTATGCGGGAAGTTGTCGAGCGCCGCAAAGAATTCATCGTCAATCGCCGTGCGCTTGGCTTCGAGCAATTTCTTGACGCTCTTAGGCATTTCGCGAATCACGGATTCAATCATCCATTCGCGCCATTGCTGGATGCTCATCGCAAATTTTGCCGGAGAAATTTCAGTCAGCAAGTCATAAGGCAACGAAAGCGTAATGCCATCGCAATCGCGAGTCGCATCAAAGACCATCTCGCCTGTGACAACGCGCTCGCCAATGCGGAAATGCTCGATGGAACCGCCTAGAGTAGGTGCTGGAGCCGCATCCTTAGACTTGACTGGATTCTTCACCCTTTCAGGGTTCAGAATGACATCGCCAGCATTCGTCATCCTGAGCGCAGCGAAGGATCCAGTGCGGAACCCGTCAGCATCACTTGTCCAGGTTGTTCCACTCGTGCCGCCATCCAACTGATCCAACCAATACTTTTCATCAAATTTGAGGAACTGGTCGGTATGCTCGTAGATGTAGCTTTTGAGCGTTTTGATGGAATTGACGTTCCCCGCAATTCGCGTGTAGTATTCCACAAGTGCATCTTCGCTCGGAGCAAGCCCGAACTGGCGTTTACGCGCTTCGAGCGCATGCAAATTTTCTACAACGCGGTCGTTGTGCTTCATGAAATCGAAAGGCCTTGCCACCTCGCCCATCACGACCGCTTCACGCCAGAATATCTGAGCGCAGTCTTCGGGATTCACGCGAGCGTAATCCACACGATGGCCACGGCTAATCACAAGCCCTCTAAAGCTCACTTCTTCAACCGCTTCGACAAAGCCGCGTTCCTTATTCCATGTCGGTTCAAACCAACGGCGTGTACAGAACGGTTCTGCCACTTGCAAAATCCATTCCGGTTTAATCTCGGCAGCCTTCGTAAGGAACGTGCGGCTCGTCTCGCGCACTTCGGCGCTGAAAAGCCATTCCACGCTCTTGGCGTACAAATCGCTACCCGGGAACACATGCGTTTCGCGACCGCTCACCAAGCGGTAACAGCCGTTTTCAATATCACGATGCGCAATCCCACCCAAGAATCCGGAGAGGAGCGCAATGTGCAAATTGTCGCGATGGAACGAATCGAACGGACAAACTTTATTTTCAAATTTCACTTCGAGAATGCGGCTGAACTGTTCGTACAAATCAACCCATTCACGCAAGCGCAAAAAGTGCATGCTGTTCTTATCGCAGAACTTGCGGAGTTTGTTCCAAGTTTTGCCGTCCCAGTCCGTGCAGAAAGCATTCCACATCGAGACGTAAACGAGAAAATCGCTCTTGTGGCCGCAGAATTTGCGATGCAGCTGACGAATACGAGTGCGTTCCGGTTCATCGTTCGGCACCACACGCGGATCCTGGATGCTAAGCGCCGAGCATACGATAAGCGCCGGCTGCAAAACGCCCAAATCACGGGCGCGCAAAAGCACTGCCGAAAGCGAAACGTCCATCGGGAGGCGCGTCATATCGCGGCCAAGCTTGGTCACATGACCGCTAGAATTGTCGGCGGTGAGTGCGCCAAGTTCAAACAAAGTCTTGTAAGCGCCACGGAAAGCCGAATGCGGAGGCGACTGCAAGAACGGGAAGTTTTCGAGTTCCAGCCCGAGACTGCGTAACTGCAAAACGACATTTGCCAAATTGCTACGGCGAATTTCTGGCTCCGTGAATTCATCGCGCTTTTCAAAATTCTCGGGAGAGTAAAGGCGAATGCACACGCCGGGCTTCACGCGCCCCGCGCGTCCAGTGCGCTGCCGCGCGCTGGCCTTCGAAATTTCTTCGACGGGAAGCCCCTGGATTCTCGCCTGCGCATTGTAGCGCGAGATTCGAGCCATACCCGTATCGACAACGTAAGCAATTCCCGGAATCGTAAGCGACGTTTCGGCAATGTTCGTCGCCAAGACCACGCGAGTCTTGCCCGTGTGCTTGAAAATGCGACGCTGCTCGTCAGGACTCATGCGCCCGTAAAGCGGGAGCACATCAAAAGTCGCGGCATCTAGTTCGTGTGCAAGTTCGCCAGCCAAGTCCTGAATGTCGCGTTCCGTCGGCAAAAAGCAGAGCAAATGGTCGCGATGTCGCGTTTCCAAATCGAGAATCGCATCGCGAGCTTCTTCAATCAGCCCCGAATCGCCCTTGCCGCTGATGTCGCGGAAATCCTTCGACTCCGGGTTACGCCCTCCGCTCAGGATGACACAATTCTCTCGTCTCTCGTCTCTCGTCTCTCGTCCAAAATAATATTCCACATCCACAGGGTACGTGCGGCCTTCGGCCTCCATCACGCAACTGTTGTCATAAAACTCTTCAAAAAGTTTTGCATCAAGCGTTGCCGATGCAACAATCAACTTGAAATCTGGACGACGAGAAAGTACCGTTTTGAAAATGCCAAGCAAAATATCGATGTTCAACGAGCGTTCGTGCGCTTCGTCAATCATGATGGCGTTGTACTGCCGGAACAAGCGGTCCTTGCGGAACTCCTGCAACAAGATACCGTCCGTCATCACCTTGATGGGGGCTTCATTTGTACCTTGTTCCCAAAAACGAATTTTCGTCGAGACAAGTTCTTCGTCCTTGAGTTCTTCACGCAAGCGGTCAGCAATGGAAATCGCCGCCAAACGCCGAGGTTCGGTAACGCCGATTTTAAAGGAACAGGTATTAGGTTTTAGGTTACAGGTTTTAGGAGTCTCCGAATGACACTCCCCATCACTTCCTACTTCCGACTTCCTACTGTCTACTTTTTCTAAAAACCACTCCAACAAAAACTTCGGTAATTGCGTGGATTTGCCGGAACCGGTATCGGCCTTGACGATGATTACTTGATGTTTTTCTAAAAGCTCAAAAAACTCCTCCCGATGTTCAACAACGGGAAGCTCCGGGTACTCAATATTTAGACGAAAGAACGCTCGCATGCTCGCTACAGACGAAAGACTAAAGGATTATAACCGCGCCAAAGCGCCCCAACTTAAACCACAGACCAATGACCAACAACCATTGACCAGTCACTGTCTACTTCCTACCGCCTACTTCCTACTCTTTTATATGCCCGCATTTGTCGCAGGTGAGTTTATAGCTGTTATCGGGGTCTACGACCATCACGCCGTCACATTCTGGCACTTCGCACGGGAGTTCGCCCGGCATCACTTCTCTATAAGTCTTTTTTTCTTCCATAATAACCTGAATATAGAAATTCAAGACCCTGCTCGCCCACGACAATATTTATTTTTCGGATATGGAAAACGCAAAGACAGTCAAGCAATCTCAAGTCGAAACCCGCGACATCGTTCACCCCTCCGACGTCAACGCCTACAATTTTGTATTCGGCGGACACCTAACATCACTCCTCGACAAGGCTGCCTGCATTGCCGCCTGCACTCATTCCAGACGCAAAGTCACAACGGTCTCGATCGACAACGTGCGTTTCTTCAAACCCGCTACTGTCGGAACCATTCTTACCATCAAGGCATCCGTAAACCGCGCTTTCAACACCTCCATGGAAATCGGAGTGAAGGTCTTGGGAATCGACCCGCAAGTATCCTGGCAGCCCCAAGTCATCTGCCACGCTTATATGACATTTGTCGCCCTGGACGAAAACGGAAGACCGACCCCGATTCCCTCCATCATCCCCGAAACAGAAGACGAAATCCGCCGCTACGAAGAAGCCGGCATCCGCCGCGAAGCCAAGAAAAAACTGGCAGCATCTCTAGAAAACAAATAAATTCTACGTCTAATAAAAACACTGGATACAGTCGAAAACATTTTATTAAAAACGACCCTTTGACGGGTCCTTTGTTGTTTCTAGATTTTTACACATGAAACAGGTAGATGTCAAAGACCGCTCGCTCATCAGCCTTTCGTGGCCGCTAATCCTCACGTTTGCCGTGAGCATGATCCAGCCCATGATGGACAGCTGGTTTTTGTCGCGCACTTCCGAAACCGCAGCCGCAGGCGTTGGCGCCATGCTCCCGATTCTCGGGGCTCTTTTCACCGCGCTCCACGCTTTTGCGCAATCCGGCGCAAGTATCGTTTCGCAATACATTGGCGCGAAGCAGAACAGCCATGCAAGCAGCACACAAACGATGGTCCTTTTCGGGAGCATCCTTCTCGGCATCGCGCTCACGCTCATCATTTATCCGCTTTCCGGGAACATTCCGCAATGGATGGGACTCACCGAAGAACCTGCTAAATTCGCCACGCAATTTTTAAGCGTTGTTTCGTTTGGGTTCGCCTTCCGCGCCTTGCAAACTATTTTGACCGCCCTCATCGCGACCCACGGCCTTACCATTTGGAACTTTGTCGGAAACACGCTCACGATTGCCACAAACGCAGCCTTGAACGTCGTATTCCTCGAAGGGCTTTTCGGACTCCCGAAAATGGGCGTTCACGGAGTCGCCCTCGCGACCGCACTTTCCTGGCTCATTTCTTCGTGCATTCTCTGGCTTGTGCTCAAGTTCAAAGTACACCACCACAGCAAAACCCGCGACTGGAAACGCACCCGCGTTCTGTTGCCCGACTGGATCCGCATTGGCCTCCCCGCCGCCGCAGAACCCATCAGTTTCCAGCTTTTCCAAGTGTTCATCACCGCTATGGTCGTCTACATCGGCACAACAGCAATGACCGCCCGCGTGTTCGCAGGGAACTTTGCCGCGCTTTCCGTCATTCTCGGAGTCGGCCTCGGCAGCGGAAACCAGATTCTCGTGGCACACCTCGTCGGTGCTCATGACTACACCAAAGCAAACCGCCGCGTTCACCAAACACTCGCCGTGGGCATCATCAGCGGATTCTTGCTATCCGTCGCAGTAGCACTCCTCGGCGAACACCTGCTCAGGCTCTACACCGACAATCCAGAAGTTCTCCGCCTCGGTAAAATATGCCTCTGGTGCGATGTCGCTGTGCAACCATTCAAAGCAGTGAACTTCATCGTCACCACATCGCTCCGTGCCGCAGGCGATTCCAAATTCCCGGCACTCGTCGGTAGCGGCATGATGTGGACGCTCGGCCTTGCGACTTCGCTCATCCTCGCATTTGTCGTTGGACTTGGGCTCCCCGGCCTTTGGCTTGGCATGGCCGCCGACGAATTCTACCGCTCGTTCGCGAACATTTGGCGCTGGCGTAGCGGTCGCTGGAAAAGCAAAGCGGTGGTTTAACATGAAAAAGTCCGGCGGGAAGCCGGACTTTTTTAACTAAAGAACTTCATCAATTTACGATTGGTCGAGAGCAGCCTTAATCGCGAGAACATCTGCTTCAGATAGCTCAGTATATTTGACAATTTTATCAACAGATTCATTATCCAACAGCATTTTCTTCGCCATTTCTTGCCTAGCAACATTCAGCCCCTGTTGCAAGCCTTGACGCAAACCTTGTTGCAAGCCCTGTCGCAAGCCCTGTTGCAAGCCACTATCAATAGCCGCTTTATGGATTGCGTAGTTGTC